>DASXJE010000171.1 GCA_036497565.1 Mycobacteriales bacterium | reverse complement strand
GACGATGGTGTCCACCTGGCCGTTGACGTTCGGGTTCCAGGAGGTGATCGTCCCGTTCGTCGCGCTGAAGGAGAACACGTTGTTGCGCGTGACGGTGGCACTGCCCTTCTTCACCTGGGTGAACCTTCCTACGGCGTACATCGTGCTGCCGCACTGCGCCAGATGACGGATCTGCTCGACCGAGCCGTCCGTGCCGCTGGTCGCGATCTGCGGCGTCCACGACGCGGGCACCCCACCGGGTGGCCCGCCGGCCGCCGCACCGGCCGGAGCGGCGATCCCTACTCCGGCCGCGACGACTGCCGCCGCAACTGCACCGACAAGCCTGACCCTCATCCGACGTCCCCTTCGAAAACCTGGCGAAAACGAAGTACCGATCTGCGGGCGCGAACGCCGAGCCAGAGCCAGCCGCATTACCAACCCCCATTACTCCCGATCACATATGGATCGAGTCGTGTCATGTCGCCGAGAATGTAAGAAAAGTCGTTGCCTGTCCGCAGACAAGTCCACAAATTGACGCCGTTCAGTCACGAGGCTTCCGCCAATGGGAGCACGATCGTTGATGCGTTGATACATCGGCGGGGGCCAGGGCACACAGAGGGTTACGTCTTGGTGACGCGGCGATGACCATCCCGAACCCGGCCGACGCAGCTGCCCCGTCGTCCCCACCGACCCCGCGATCAGCGGGTGGTGGGCTCACGGTTCAGACCAGACGAAATGCGTAGCGATGGCAGAACTGTCGGAGCCGAGTAACGATCTCGATCCCTAGGCGTCGGCCGGTGCCGCCGCTCCGACCGGCTGCAGCAGCCGGTGCGGCGCCCGCAGCGAACGAGCGACCGCGTCATCGCGGACCGCGCGTTTGTGGCCGGCGGCCGGCCGCATCTCGATGTCCTCGACCGCCACCACCCGACCGCAGGCCGGGCACGCGCTGCTCATGTCGAGCCGGGTGCCGCAGACAGCGTGGTGGAAGGTGCGCGACGGGCCGCTCGTCGTGGCGTGCCGCTCGCCCCAGCGGGCGAGCCCGTGCACGGCCGGCCACAGCTCCCGTCCGGCATCGGTGAGCACGTAGTCATATCGCACCGGCGCTTGCTGGTACGGCGTCCGGCGCAGCACCCCGGCCTCGGTGAGCGACGCCAGCCGCGCGGTGAGCACCGCCCGCGGAATGTCGAGGTGGGTGAGGAAGTCGTTGAACCGGCGTACGCCGTAGAAGGCGTCCCGGACGATCAGCAGGCTCCACCGCTCCCCCAGGACCTCGAGAGCGCGCGCCAGCGAGCAGTCCTGCAGTGCGTAATCGGTTCCCAGCGCCATCTCGCCAGTGTAGCAATAAGTTCAATGAGCAGACCTGCTGTGCTACCGTCTGTGGGTTCGTTCATCAGACCTACAGGGGTTGCCGCGATGACCGCACAGCCGACGACCACCGGAAGCCAGCTGTCCGAGCCCGCCGCAAGTGGCTTCGATGCGCAGATCGGCCCGGACCAGCCATTCGCCGGCTCCCGGGCCACCCTGATCGCCGTGAGCCTCGGCACCCTGGTGGCGCTGATGACCTTCACCGCACCGACCACCACGCTCGCGGCCACCGCCGCCGGACTGCACGCCGGTTCCGTCGCGCAGATCTGGATGTTCACGGGTACGCCGGTCGGCCTTGCCGCATTGCTGCTCACCGCCGGGAGCCTGGCCGACGCGCGCGGCCGGCGGCGGGTGTTCGGCGCCGGCGCGGTGCTCCTCGCGATGTCCTCCGTGCTGGCGGCGGCCGCTCCGGACACTGCGGCATTCCTTGCCGGTCGGGTCCTGCAGGGCGTCGCGAGCGCGGCGCTGCTGACCGCCGGACTCGGCCTGATCGCGGCCGCGTATCCGGCCGGTCTGCACCGGATCCGCGCCACCGGCATCTGGGGCGCGATGGTCGGCGCGGGCATCGCCCTCGGCCCGGTCTACGCAGCGGTGCTGTCCGACGCTGCAGGCTGGCGCGCGATCTACTGGGGCCTGGCGATCCTGTCCGGCGTGGTGCTGGCGTTGGTCGTCGGCGGCGTACCCGAGTCACGCGCCCCGCACCCGCGTGCCCTGGACATCTACGGTGCGGTCGTGCTCGGCATCGGGATCGCCTGCCTGGTCGCGGGTTTCGGCGAGGGACGCGACGGCTGGGCCCGGTGGCCGGTCGTCGTACTGGTGCTCGCCGGGCTGACCATGACCGCGCTCTTCTGGCGGATCGAGAAGTACGTCGCCGAACCGATGCTCGACCCGACGTTGCTGCGCAACAGCGCGTTCCTCGCCGCGTGCACCGGGGCCTTCGTGACGGGGCTCGCGGTCGTCTCACTGATGAGCTTCGTGCCCACGCTGCTGCAGGTGACGATCGGCATGACCCCGCTGGACACCGGCCTGATCCTCGCGGTCTGGTCCGGACTTTCGGTGGTGTCCGCCCTGCAGACCCGGCGACTGGCCGGCCGGCTGCCGGCCGCGGGCCTGGTCGCCGCCGGTCTGCTGCTCACCGGACTCGGCGAGGTCGCGCTCTACGGACTGCGCGCCGGCGGCGGGTTCGCCCACCTGGTGCCGGGTCTGGCGGTCGCAGGCATCGGCACCGGGGTGGTGAACGCGGCCCTCGCCCAACTTTCCGTGAGCAGCGTCCCCGCAGGCCGCGCGGCGATGGGCTCCGGCGCCAACAACACCGCCCGCTACGTCGGTTCGGCCCTCGGTGTCGCCGTGGTCGTGTCGGTGAGTACGGCTGCCGACCCGGGATCGTCTACGGCACAGGCGTTCGCCGCGGGCGGGAATCATGCCGCGCTGCTGACCGCGGCGCTCTGCGTCGTCGGCGCCGCGGTCGTCCTACTCCTGCACCGTCGGGACGGCTCGACCGTTACGCCGTGACGACGGCCGCGCATCAACCCCGAAAACGATAGGTGCGCGTCCATACTTGCGCGGTGGCACGTCTCGCCCTGCGGACGGTGACCGGCGTACTCGGACTCGCGCTCGCCGTGGGAACGACCGTGGCCTGCACCGGGCACCCCGACGCAACCACCGTCCGGCCGGTGCCGGCGACGCACGCGGCACCGATCGCCGGGGCCGATGCAATGACGTGCGAGGGTCCGATCGACGCCCTCAATCGGCTCGAGCCGAGCATGCACTCCGTGTCCGGGGTGGTCGCCGTCGATACCGATCACACGCTGCAGGCCTCGTCGTCCGGTCAGTCGGACCCCCGCTGGGCGCTCTTCGCGAAGACGGCTCTGGTCGTGCGCGTCGGCAAGCCGTTCGAGCTCGTCATACCCCGGGCATGGCAGAGCCGGGCCGCTGTCGACTGGGGCAACGACGGACCGCGGCAGATCACCGACCACCTGCAGGTGCGCGGCTGCACGCCCGTCGGCGCGCACGGGAAGTGGTTGGTCTACCCGGGCGGCTTCTGGGTCGCCCGACCGGCCTGCGTGCCGATCGTCGTGAAGACCGCCACGTCGAGCCGCACCGTGCATGTCTCGGTCGGCACCCGCTGCCCCACCTCGGGCGACTAGCCGGCGGCATCCTCCGATCGGAGGATGCGCCGTCCACCTGACGGCAAGCCGATCGCGCCCGACCATCCGATGTGCCGAGCCATTGACCCGCGGCAGTCTCGATGCCATGACAAGAACCTCGCCCGACACGGGCGCTGCCGCCATCAGCGTGCAGCATCTGCGCAAGACCTACGGCGACATCGTCGCCGTGGACGACGTCTCCTTCGAGGTGCAGCCCGGGGAGATCTTCGGCATCCTCGGGCCGAACGGCGCCGGGAAGACCACGACGGTCGAATCCCTGATGGGGCTACGCCGTCCCGACTCCGGCCGGATCAGCGTGCTCGGCCTCGACCCGCGAACCGACCGGACCGCATTCACCGAGGCGGTCGGCGTCCAGCTGCAGACCTCGCAACTGCCGGAGAAGATCCGGGTCGGCGAGGCCATCGAGCTCTACCGGTCGTTCTACGACGACCCGGTGGACGGCGACGAGCTACTCGACCAGCTGGGCCTGTCGGCGACCAGACGGCTGCGCTACGGGAAGCTCTCGGGCGGCCAGCAGCAGCGGCTCGCCATCGCGCTCGCTCTCATCGGCCGGCCGCGGATCGCCGTACTCGACGAGCTGACCACCGGACTCGACCCGCAGGCCCGCCGCGACACGTGGGACCTGATCGCCGGGATCCGGGACCGCGGCGCGACGGTGGTGCTCGTCACCCACTTCATGGAGGAGGCCGAATACCTCTGCGACCGGCTGGCCGTCATCGACCGCGGCCGGGTCGTCGCCGGAGGAACCACGTCGGAACTGATCGAGCAGGCGACCGGCCGGTCCCGTATCAAGTTCCGGCCGGCCAAGCCGTTCCCCGATTCGCTGCTGACCGAGCTCCCCGAGGTGACGTCGCTCACCCGGGCCGGCGCCACCGTGACCATCACGGGTCAGGGCGAGGTGTTGCAGGCGGTGACCGCACGACTCGGCCGCGCCGGCATCGTCGCCCACGACCTGCGGGTGCACCAGGCCGACCTGGACGACGCCTTCATCGCACTCACCGGGCGGGGTGAACCGTCCGGCCGACCTACGACCGAATCCCTCGACACCGAGACCTCCGTCCGATCAGGAGCTTCGACATGACCAGCCTCATCGCCGTATCGGACCGCCCCGCCGTCGGGCGCCGGGCCGGCCACCCGACCCGCGCCGTGCTGCGCAACGAGACCCGCCTGATTCTCCGCGACCCCGTGGGACTGCTCTGGGGACTGGTGGTGCCGCTGATCGCGTTCGTCGCCATCAGCCGGATCAGCGCACTCCGCCACCCCGAGGCGGGACTCGGCGGCGCCAGCTACCTGGCCACCTACCAGCCGATCATCATCGTCTTCTCGCTGACGATCCTCGCGATCAACGGACTGCCGCCGATCCTCGGCTCCTACCGGGAACGCGGCGTCCTGCGTCGGCTGCAGGCCACCCCGATGCCGCCCGCCCGGCTGCTCTTCGTCCTGCTCACGATCCATCTGGTCGGAGCCGCCGCGGTGGCGGCCGTGATCCTCGCGGTGGGCACGATCGGCTCCGGCCTGGCGCTGCCCCATCAGCTGGCCGGCTGGATCCTGGCCTACCTGCTCACCGCGGTCGCGATGCTGGGACTCGGTGTCCTGATCGCGGCGCTCTCGCCGTCCGGCAAGATCGCGAACGGGGTCGGCGGCATCCTGACCTTCCCGCTGCTGTTCACCGCCGGGCTCTGGCTGCCACTTGCGGCGATGCCCCACGCGCTCGCCACCGTCAGTGACTACAGCCCGCTGGGTGCCGGCGTACGGGCGATGACCGCGGCGGCGGGAGGCCACTTCCCGCCGCTGTCGGCGCTCGGGACCCTGCTCGCCTACGCGGTGGTCTTCTGCGCGCTGGCGGTCCGGTTCTTCCGGTGGGAGTGACCGACCGGGTGGAACTGGACGACGGTGCGACCATGACCGACGTGAGTATTCGCCAGGCCGGCTCCGGCCCATCCGTACAGAAACTGCGGATGGGCCAGGGCCGGCCCGTCCTGCTCGGCTGGATGCGCCCGCTGCCCTACGCGCTGATCACCGCCTCGCTGTTGCTCGCCGGCATCTCCGACATGACCGACGGCACGCCGGGATGGCGGTTCGGTGCCGCGGCGGGCGTATCCGTCGTCGCCGCGGGGTGGACGTTCCTGATGCTCCGCCGGCGGAAGGACGCCGCGTCACTTTCCACCCGCCGCCTCGCCATCTATTTCGTGGTGCGGCTGGTCCTCACTGCGGCTCTGGTGGTCATCAATCCGTGGTTCGGCGTGTATGCGTGGTTCGGCTACCCGGAGGCGATCGCGTACTTCGCGATGCCGAGCGGGCTGCTCGCGATCGGTGGGACCGCCCTTGTCGCGGCTACCTCCTACCTCGGCGGGCCGCCGACCAGTGTCGGGACCTGGGTGCTCTACTTCATCCTCGTCGCGGGCAGCATCGCGCTGGTCGGGGCGATCGGGATCTCCACCCTTCGCCGGATCGACCAGCAGAGCGAACGCGACCGGATGATGGCCGACCTGGTCGAGACCAACGAGCGCCTGGCGGACGCGCTCCGCGAGAACCGCGGGCTGCAGAACCAACTGGTCACCCAGGCACGCGAGGCCGGAGTGCTCGACGAGCGGGCCCGGCTGGCCGGCGAGATCCACGACACCCTGGCGCAGGCGCTCACCGGGATCATCACCCAGCTCGAGGCGGCCGGCGGTGCCGGCGAGGTCCGCCGGGACGATCCCCGGCACGTGACGGCGGCGATCGGCCTGGCGCGCAGCGGACTGGCCGACGCCCGCCGTTCGCTGCACGCGCTCCGGCCGGAGCCTCTGGTCGGATCCCGGCTGCCGGAGGCGGTCTCCGAGACCGCGGCACAGTGGTCCGCGCTCTCCGGCGTACCGGTGAGGCTCGATGTCACCGGAACCGTCGTCCCGCTCGATGCCGATCGGGAGATCGCTGCGTTGCGGGCGGCGCAAGAGGGCCTCGCGAACGTCGGCAAGCACGCCCGCGCCACGAAGGTAGGACTGACGCTGTCCTATCTGGAGAACGAGTTGCTCATCGATGTCCGCGACGACGGAATCGGCTTCTCCCCGCTTGACGTAGCGCGGTCCGGCGGTGGCCATTCGGTCGGGCTGCACACGATGCGGGAACGGCTGGCCCGAGCCGGCGGCGAACTGCAGATCGAGAGCGAGCCCGGTGAAGGCACGGCACTCGTCGCCCGGGTGCCCTTCGGACGAGGAGATCAGCGCCGATGACATCGACCGACGACGTCATCCGGCTGCTGATCGTCGACGATCATCCGGTGGTGCGTGACGGCCTACGCGGCATCTTCGAGGCCACCGACGGACTGGAGGTTGTGGGCGAGGCGGGTGACGGATCCACCGCACTGTCGATGGCGCTGGCCCTCGACCCGGACGTCGTACTGATGGATCTGCGGATGCCCGGCGTCGGCGGGGTGGACGCGATCCGGTCGTTGCGGGAACGCTCGGTGCGGGCGCGGGTACTGGTGCTGACCACCTACGACTCCGACAGCGACGTACTTCCCGCCGTGCAGGCCGGGGCGACCGGATACCTGCTCAAGGACGCCCCGAGCTCGGAGCTGATCCGGGCCGTGCGGTCAGCGCATCGCGGAGAGGCGGTGCTGTCGCCGTCGGTCGCCGGCACGCTGATGACGCAGGTGGGTTCGGTCGAGGCAGCGCCGGAACGGCCGACACTGAGTCCGCGCGAGGTCCAGGTGCTGCGACTTGTCGCGGCCGGAAAGACCAACCGGGAGGCGGCGGCCGCGCTCTTCGTCAGCGAGACGACGGTCAAGACGCACCTGCTGCACCTCTACGCCAAACTCGACGTCCGCGACCGCGCGGCGGCGGTCGACGCCGCGCACCGGCTCGGCCTGCTGCGCTGACGGAGGCGGTCCCGGACGCTATGGCGTCCAGTCGGGGTCGCGGCCCAACGTGGCGACGACGCGGTCGAGCAGGTCGGTGCTCGAGGTCGGCACGCTCGGGCGGAACGGCAGCCGTGCGTCGGAGCCCTTCGCCTCCTCGGGAACCCCCTCGGCGACGGTGAGCGCCGCCTGCACGACGTCTGGGGCGAAGTCGGCCGCGATGCCGAGCGACTTCGCGACGTCCCAGCCGTGGGCCACGTAGTCGACGAGGTGGAAGCCGATCGCCGTCGTGGCAGGCAGGCTCATGCCGCCGCGAACCTCGGGCAGATACATGGTGCCCTCGAGCAGTCCGGGCGTGCTGAACGCCTCGATCACCCGGCGGGCCGACGCCTCGTAGTCCGCGGCCGCCCGGTCCCCCACCGGCCGGTCGGCGAAGACGGCCGGATCCTGACTGTGGCCCTCCGCGGCGGCGGCGAATCCGTAGTGCTGGCCGATCATGTGGGCAAGCAGCGTGCCGAGAGTCCAGCCGGCGCACGGCGTCGGCCGATCGAGGTCGTCGCGACCAACCTTGCCGACGATCCCGACCGTGGTCTCGACAGCGCGTCGATCGCCGTCCAGCACATCGCTCATGGCAGCAGACTCCTTCTGTTGCAGATCAGGTGTAATCCCTACATGGCGTTGGCGCCGATCACGACGGTGGCGCTCAGTTCGTCCGAGCCGGCCACCCGCGGGATCAGCCCGCTGGCCGCGACGGCCGCGGCGGCGTCGCCCGCCTGGCCTTCGCCGGTCTCGAAGAGCAGGTGGCCGCCGGGGGCCAGCCAGCGAGGCGCGTCGGCGATCACCCGCCGCAGGACGTCGAGACCGTCCACGCCCCCATCGAGCGCCACCGGCGGTTCGTGCACGCGGGCCTCGGGTGGCATCAGCGCGACCGAGCCGGTGGGCACGTAGGGGGCGTTGGCGACCAGGATGTCGATGCGCCCCCGGAGCGCGGCGGGGAGCGGCTCGAAGAGGTCACCCTCGTAGACCCGGCCGCGGTCACCGACGTTGCGGCGGGCGCACCGCACCTCGGCGGGGTCGACGTCTACGGCGTACAACTCGACCCGGTCGAGTGCCGCGAGCAACGCGACGCCGACCGCGCCCGAGCCGCAGCACAGGTCGACGACGACGGTGGGTCGGGCGTCGGTGCCCGGACCGGCGAGCGCGGCGGCCTGCTGCACGAGGAACTCGGTGCGGCGGCGCGGGACGAAGACTCCGGGCTCTATGGCGATGCGCAGGCCGCAGAACTCGGCCCAGCCGAGGATCTGCTCGAGCGGCAGGCCCGCTGACCGCCGCTCGACCATGGCGTCGAGGTCGGCCGGCGTGCGGGCCGCGGAGATCAGCAGCCGCGCCTCGTCCTCGGCGAAGACACAGCCGGCGGCCCGGAGCCGGGCGACGACCGCCGACTGCGGCTGTGCGGATGGGTCGGCCGGCATGGTCAGTTGCTGTAGACCCTGGTCGGCGTCACCAGCACCGCGGTGCGGCCCTGCTCGGCCATGACCCGGTCGTACTCGTCCCAGTCGTCGTGGGTGCCGCCGGCGCCGACGAAGACCGCACGCAGCAGCAGTCGCCGCCCGTCGTCGTCGACCTCCGGATGCGGGTCGTCGGGTCCGAACAGCTGCGCGCTTCCCTCGACGGTCGCCCATTGCCAGCCGGCCCGGAACGTCGCCGCGAGCTGCGGCCGCTGCCGCAGGTTGGCGAGCTTCACCTTGCCGTAGGTGACGAACCCCAACACCTGCTCACCCGTCAGCGGGTGCGCAAGCACGCCGGCGTTGACGACCGACGACTGGATCGTGCCGTCGGCGCGGGATGTGGAGATTACGGCCAGCCCGTTCTCGCGCCGACCGAGATCGGCGGCTTCGGCGAGTGTCGTCACCTGACCAGCTTGCCACGCCCGATGCTCAGTCCGGCAGAAGCGGCACGCTCAGCGGCTCCCGCTTGCCGAGCAGTACGCCGCGGGTGATCGACGTGCTGCCGTAACGGTCGCGGACGAGGTCGACCGCCCGGTCGAGGCTGACCGTGTCGGGTCGGTCGAACGGCAACTCGAGCTGCACGGCATCGGAGTTGTCGAGGTTGGCCAGCGCGATGCCGATGAGGGTGATCCCCCGCTCCCGGATCAGGCCGGCGTTGCTGTGCAGGAGCGTTTGCAGCGCGGCGAGTACGACGGCCGTGTCCGCGGTCGGCGCGGGCAGGGTGTGGGAGCGGGTCGCGCGGGTGAAGTCGGAGAAGCGCAGCCGCAGCACGACCGTGCGGCACACCCGGTCGGCGGACCGCAGCCGCCGACACACCCGGTCGACCAGGGTGATCAGCCGGGCCTCGAGGTCGTCGCGCGAGAGACCGCGTTGGCCGAGCGCGGACTGCGAGCCGATCGAGCGCCGCCGGCGGCCGACGACGACCGGTCGCGGGTCGCGGTTGTGGGCCAGGGCGTGCAGGTGGCGGCCCGACGCGGGGCCGAGCATCGAGACGAGGGTGCGCTCCTCGAGCGCGGCCACCTGCGCCACGGTGACGATGCCCAAGGCGTAGAGCTTCTCCGCCGTGACCCGTCCGACGCCCCACAGCCGCTGGACCGGCAGCGGGTGCAGGAACGCCAACTCGCCGTCGAGGGGTACGACGAGCAGCCCGTCCGGCTTGGCCACGCCGCTGGCGACCTTGGCGAGGAACTTCGTGCGCGCGACGCCGACCGTGATCGCGAGCCCGACCCGGTCGCGGACCGCTTCGCGCAGCCGGGCGGCGACCTCCGGCGCCGGACCCCGGATGTGCCGCAGTCCGTGGACGTCGAGGAACGCCTCGTCGATGGAGATGGGCTCCACCACCGGACTCGTGTCGTCGAACACCGCGAACACCGCCTTGCTCGCCGCGGAGTACGCCTTCATGCGCGGCGGGACGACGACCGCGTCCGGGCAGAGCGCGCGAGCCTGACGACCGCCCATCGCCGTACACACGCCCCTGGCCTTCGCCTCGTAGCTGGCGGCGAGCACCACCCCCGCGCCGACGATCACCGGCCGGCCTCGCAGCCGGGGGTTGTCGCGCTGCTCGACCGACGCGTAGAACGCGTCGAGGTCAGCGTGCAGGATTCCCGGCCCGTCGGACACGGCCCATGATCGCACATATGTTCGAATGAGCGCCAGAACTTCCGTCTGGTCGACGGCGCCGGGCCGCGGAATGCAGACTTATCGACATGGCCACGCTGGTGTCGGTCAACGTCGGCCTTCCCCGGGATGTGGCCTGGCACGGCAAGACGGTGCACACCGGGGTCTGGAAGTCCTCCGTCGAGGGCAGTCACATGGCCCGTCGGCTCAACATCGACGGGGACGGGCAGGGCGACCTGGACGGGCACGGTGGTGAGTTCCGCGCGATCTACGTCTACCAACTCGACTCCTACGACTACTGGGCCGACCGGATGGGCCGCGACGATTTCGTCCACGGACAGTTCGGGGAGAACTTCACCGTCACCGGGCTGGCCGACGACGAGGTCTGTATCGGCGACCGCTACCGCGTCGGGGGCGCCGTCGTCGAGGTGACCCAGCCGCGGGTCACCTGTTACCGGGTCGGCATCCGCATGGACGAGCCGCGGATGGCGGCTCTGCTGACCAGTAGCGGCCGGACCGGCTTCTACCTCCGCGTACTCGAGGAGGGGCTCGTCGAGGCCGGGCAGGAAATGGTGAAGGTCGCCGACGGCCCGGAGCACATGACGGTCGCCGAGGCGAATGCGCTGCTCTACCGGCCGCAGCATCCGCGACCGGCCCTGCAACGGGCGCTGCGGATCCCGGCACTCAGCCCCGGCTGGCAGGCGTCGTTCCAGGCACTGCTCGACGCGCCACCGGGCGGAGGCAACGCCGGCCTCACCGCGAACGCGGGTCCGCCACCCGCCTGGCCGAGCTTCCGGTCCGCGCGCATCGTCGAACGACGCCAGGAGAGCGCGACCGTGTGGTCGTTCGTCCTCGAACTCGACGCCGCCGACCCACCGGACCACGAGTCGAACGGCGCCGCCGGGTTGCCCGGGCAGTTCGTCACGGTGCGGCTGCGGCCCGACCCGGACGGTCCACCGGTGCTCCGCAGCTATTCGCTGTCCCATCCTCCTGAGCAACGCCGGTTGCAGATCAGCGTCAAACGCGAGGACCAGGGAGTGGGCAGTCGGTATCTCGTCGACCGGGACCGGGTCGGCGAGACGATCGATGTCGCGGCTCCGCGCGGCGGCTTCATCCTGCATCCGGGCACCGGACCGGTCGTGTTGTGGAGCGCAGGAATCGGCGCCACACCCGTCTTGGCGATGCTGGAAGCCCTCGCCGCCGAGCACTCCGATCGCGACGTGTGGTGGCTGCACGGGGCACGCGACCGTGCCGAACATCCGTTCGCCGGACTCGTCGACGACCTGCTCGCCGGTCTGCCGCATGCCCACCGCTCCGTCCGCTATAGCAGGCCCGGACCGGATGACCGCCTCGGCGCGGATTACGACGCGGCCGGCCGGCTCACCGCGGAAGCGATGACCGACCTCGATCTGCCCCGCGACGCCGAGCACTACCTGTGTGGCCCGTCCGGCTTTCTCGAGGAGCTCTCGGCCGGGTTGGCGTCGATGGGTGTCCCTCCGCAACGCGTCCGCACCGAAATCTTCGGCGCGGCGCCGGGTCTCGAGCCGGGGATCGTGCAGACTCCCGCGCGGCCACCGCACGAACCAGCCGGGGCACCGGGGACCGGCCCGCTCGTGTCGTTCGCCCGCAGCGGCGTAAGCACCCACTTCGACACGGGCTACGCCAGCCTGCTGGAGCTGGCCGAGGCCTGTGACGTCCCGGTCCGCTGGTCGTGCCGGACCGGCGTCTGCCACAACTGCGAGAGCAACCTGCTCGCCGGCGAGATCGCCTACTCCCCCGATCCGATCGATGCGCCGGCGCAGGGCCGCCTACTCATCTGCTGCTCACAGCCGACCTCCGAGGTCGTCCTCGACCTCTAGCGCGGCCGTCCGCCGCCGGCCGCCGCCCCCCTCTCCGGTGATCAAGAGGGGATTTCGGCACGAAACGCCGTACGAATCCCCTCTTGATCATGGGAGGGGGCGGACGGGGTGCGGAGTTCGTCGAGCCGCACGAAGACGACACCCAGGACGATGAGCGCGCCGCCGGCGAACTGCACGGCCGCCGGCACCTGGCCGAGCAGGAGCCACGCAAAGAGCACCGCGCAGACCACCTCCGTCAGCCCGACGAAGGAGGCCAGCTTGGCGCCGAGCCGCCGTGCGGCCGCGATCCCGGCGACGTAGGCGATGACCGCGGCGACCAGCGAAAGTCCCAGCAACGGGACCAG
Source organism: Mycobacteriales bacterium (assembly GCA_036497565.1). Lineage (NCBI taxonomy): Bacteria > Bacillati > Actinomycetota > Actinomycetes > Mycobacteriales > Mycobacteriales bacterium. The sequence goes on along the minus strand of DASXJE010000171.1, from coordinate 4,723 downwards.
CCAGCTCACCCGGTGATGAATCAGCGTGACGTCGGTGAGCGGCGCGCGCATGGGCAGGATGCCGATGGCGCCGAGCACGATCAGCGCGACCGCACCGATGCTCATGCCTCCCCACGCCACCACCAGCGGCGGCGCCGGCTCGTCGGCGTGGGCGGACAGCACGAAGTAGACGGCCAGCCCGAACGCGGCGCCCAGCCCCCACAGCACACCGATGGGATCGAGGCGGTGCGCGCCGGCCAGATCGAGAATCAGCACCAGTCCCAGGATCGCGATCACTCCGCCGATGACGGTCAGCCGGCGCGGCCGCTGTCCGTGCCGCATCCACAGCCAGCCGACGACCACGATCGTGCCGAGGTATTCGAGCAGCAGTGCCACCCCCACCGACAGGTGGGCGACGGCGTTGAAGTAGAAGAGCTGACACCCGGCGACCGCCACCAGACCGTAGGCGGCGATCGTCTTGGCGCTGCGGAGCAGTAGTGACCACCGACCGCGCAGTGCCACGACGGCCGGGACGGTCAGGACGAGCGCGGCCACCGTGATCCGGGCGGTGACGGCGGCACCGGGGCTCCACCCGGCGTCGAGCAGCGACGCCGCGAACGTTCCGGACGTGCCGAACGTCGCGGCCGACAGGATCGCGAGCGCCAGACCGGCACCACCCGCCCGCTGCTGCATGACCGACCCTCCCATTAGTCGCTGGCTGTAAGCATCAACCTGACCTACACTCATTACCCTGACCACACCGTAGCGACCCGTGCCGAAAGGAGTCAAGGTGCTTTTTGCCCATGACACCGAGGTGGCGCTCCTGGCCGCCACGGCGCTGGTGAACACCGCCCAGGAGCCCGACGAGCTCCCGGACGTCGCCGCCCTCGACGAGTTCGTCGAGACCTGGGGGTGGACCGGCACCCACCGTCGGGACCAGCGCGAACTGGACGCGGTGCGCGCCCTGCGGCCACGGCTGCGGCGACTGTGGGACCTCGACGAACACGACGCGGTCGAGCTGGTCAACCAGCTGCTCCGCCAGTCGCGCGCCCTGCCGCAGCTGGTCACCCACGACGACTGGGACTACCACCTGCACGCGACTTCCGCGGACGCCCCGCTCGCCGAGCGGATGGCGGTCGAGGCGGCGATGGCGCTCGTCGACGTCATTCGGCAGAAGGAGTTGAGCCGGCTGCAGACCTGTGCCGCCGACGATTGTCACGACGTCCTGGTCGACCTGTCCAAGAACCGGTCCCGGCGCTTCTGCAGCACGTCGTGCGCCAACCGGACGAATGTGGCGGCCTTCCGCGCGCGTCAGGTCGGCCGCAGGACCTGATTGCCCACTTGCCTTTCTGGCAGGAATTTCATGTCGACTGTCGGCCTTGCCCATCGCAGGGCCGCACCCGATCGAGAACCGTGGAGCACATGATTCGCTACCGAGACCTGAACCGGGGCGTCGTGCTGGCGTGGTCGGCGCTGGTCGTCGTCTATCTGGTGTGGGGGTCGACGTACCTCGCCATCCGCGTCGGCGTCCGCGACCTCCCGCCCGGGATCATGGCCGGAATCCGCTATCTCATCGCGGGTGCGCTGCTCTACCCGGTCGCGATCCGGACCGGTGACGCGCAGACGCGTGCCGTCGACCGACCGGGGCGGAAGCAGTGGCTGGCCTGCGGTGTCGTCGGGCTGCTCCTGCTCGTACTGGGCAACGGCGGTGTCAGCGTGGCGGAACAGACCGTCCCCTCCGGACTCGCCGCGCTCCTCGTCGCAACCGTGCCGCTGTGGATGATCCTGTTCGCGGTGCCGATCCAGCACCAGCGCATCGGCGGGCGGGCAGCGATGGGCCTCCTGCTCGGGCTGATCGGGGTCGCCGTGCTCGCCGGCGGCGGTCTTCAAGGCGGCCCGCTGAGCGGCGCCCTGATCGTGCTCGGCGCCTCCGCCGCCTGGGGCCTCGGCTCGGTGCTCGGCCACCGGCTCCCCCTGCCGCGGCGGGTGCTCGTGGCCGCCGCGATCGAGATGCTCATCGGCGGCGTGATCCTGCTGGTCGCGGCCGCGGTCGGGGGTGAATTCGCCCACGTGCGCTGGGGCGACGTACATGCGACGTCGTGGTTCGCGCTGATCTGGCTGATCCTGCCGGGCTCGATCCTCGCGTTCACCGCATACGGCTACTCACTGGCGCACCTGCCGGTGTCGACCGTTTCCACCTATGCCTACGTCAATCCGGTCGTCGCCGTGATCCTGGGCACCGCACTGCTCAACGAGGCGTTCGGACCCCGGGAGATACTCGGTGCAGTGCTGGTCGTCGCGTCGGTGGCTCTCACCCTGCACCACACGAGCAAACCCACCGACGAACGGGAGCAACGGGAGTCTCCAGCCCCGCTGGAGCGAACGAGCAGCGACGGCTGACAGGAAGGCGAATCCATGACCATCGCGCTGTCCATCCTCGACCTGGCGCCCATCCGGGACGGGGAGACCGCCGGCGAAAGCCTCAACGCCAGTGTGGCGTTGGCGCAACTCGCCGAGGGGGCCGGCTATCGGCGGGTCTGGTACGCCGAGCACCACAACATGCCGAGCATCGCGTCGTCGGCGACCAGCGTCCTCATCGCCCACGTCGCCGCCAATACGAGCAGCATCCGACTGGGCGCGGGCGGGATCATGCTTCCCAATCACGCCCCGCTGACCATCGCCGAGCAATTCGGCACCCTCGAGGCCCTGCACCCGGGCCGCATCGATCTCGGGTTGGGCCGTGCTCCCGGCTCGGACCAGAACACCATGTTCGCGCTGCGGCGTGACCCGACGTCGGCCGATCGGTTCCCCGACGACGTCCTGGAACTGCAGGGCTATCTCACCGGCGAGACCCGGATCGCGGGCGTGAACGCCACGCCCGGCCGCGGCAGCAACGTGCCGCTGTACATCCTCGGCTCGTCGCTGTTCGGTGCGCGGCTGGCCGCCGTACTCGGACTCCCCTATGCGTTCGCCTCCCACTTCGCCCCGGCGGCGCTGCAGGACGCCGTCGCGATCTACCGGCAGGAGTTCCGCCCGTCCGCGCAGCTCGATCGGCCGCATGTCATCGCCGGCGTGAACGTCGTTGCCGCCGACAGCACCGCCGAAGCCGAGCGGCAGTTCCACATCGCCAAACGAGCCCGGGTCAATGCCCTCCTCGCCCGCGGTCGGCGAGTGAGCGACGAGGACGCCGACCTGATCCTCGAATCCCCTGAGGGACAACGCATCCAGCAGATGATGATCTACTCCGCCGTGGGTACGCCGACCGAAGTCGCCGACTACCTCGACGACTTCGCCAAGCACGCCGATGCCGACGAACTCATCGTCGCCCATCAGTCGCCGAGCATCGAAACCCGACTCCGCTCCGTGGAGCTCCTCGCCCAGACGATGAACTAGACCGCCTGTCCGCGGGAACTACGCAGCCCCCGGTGGTGGTGGTGGCCATCAACGTGCGCCGTACTCGCATCGGAGGCCAGATTGTGCGAGTAGCGCACGCTGTCGCGCTGGCGTCGGTGGGCTGGCGGGGTTTGGTGGGCATCATCGGACGCTGCACTCGCATCGGAGGGCTGGATATGCGAGTAGCGCGTCCGATGTTCGCCATCGGCCGGCAGGTGCGGTGGGGCTGGTCATCATCGTGCGCCGTGCTCGCATGCGGGCCTCATTTGTGCGGGTAGGGCACACGATGTTGCACCGTCCGTTCAGCTGGTGGTGACCAATTCGGGTGTGCGCCGGCGTGCGGTGGGTGGTGGGTCGGGTGGGTCGGGCATGGCGGGGAGGTGGTGCAGCCGGTTGCGGCGGGGTGTTTGGGTGGGGTCGATCCAGGGTGGCGGCAGGAACTCGGGTAAGCCGTCGACGATGCGTGCCTGCCAGCCGTGGTGGTGGATGGTGCGGTGGTGGTGCCCGCACAGCAGCACCAGGTTGGTGATGGCGGTGGGTCCGCCGTCGGCCCAATGCTGAATGTGGTGTCCGTCGCACCAGGCGGCGGGGCGGTCGCAGCCGGGGAACGCGCAGCCGCGGTCCCGGGCGACGAGGGCGCGGCGGATGCCGACGGGGATGGTGTGGCTGGCCCGGCCGACGTCCAGGGGTTGGCCGGCGGTGCCGAGCAGCACGGGGATGAGTTGGGCGTCGCAGGCCAGCCGGCGCGCGGTCGCGGCGGTGACCGGACCGCCCCAGCCGAGGTCGGCGGCGCCCAGCTGCTTTTGGAGACTTTCCCAGTCGAGGGTGAGGGTGACCTGAGGCCGTTGCCCACCCGTCTCGGGAAGGTCGCCGGTCTGCAGGGCGCGGCGGGCCAACTCGATCAGGCCGTCCGCCGCCCGCCGACTCGGGCTTCTCGGGTCGGGTCCGTCGGCGGTGGACGGTGCCGGGCCGGTGAACGGGTCCAGCGCGGTGCGCAGCACCGCCGCCCCCTCCGCATCCAACCTGCCCCGGATGAGGGTCATCCCGTCCTGGTCCCGGCTCAGCGACAGTTCCCGGGCCCGGACGGCGTCCTCGTCATCGAGCGCGGCGCCGTCCGGGTCCAGGGTGGCGACCATCCGGCGGGCGATCTTCCCCAGCGTCGTCGTGTCCACGTCGCGGGCTTGGGCGGCGAGGAACGCTTCCGCGTGGGCGCGGGTGCGAGTGTCGACCCGGGCGGGGAGGCGGCGGATCGTCTCGCAGATCAACCGGGCCTGACCCGCCTCGATCGACCCCTCCGCCAACGCCGCCCCCGTCACCGGCAACGCCGCCGGCACGGTTTCCCCGGACGGGC
>DASXJE010000170.1 GCA_036497565.1 Mycobacteriales bacterium | reverse complement strand
GTCTTCAATCCCGCGACGGTGCTGTCGATGTCGGCGTCATCGAGGATGATCGCTGCGGACTTGCCGCCCAGCTCCAGACTCACCCGCTTGAGCTGCTCGCCGCAGATCGACGCGATCCGCCGCCCGCTGGCGGTGGAGCCGGTGAACGCGATCTTGTCCACGCCGGGATGCCGCACCAGGTGTTCGCCGGTGTCCCGGCCGCCCGGAACGATCGACACCACCCCTTCGGGCAGATCGACTTCGTCGAGCATTTCGGCCAACCACATTGCGTCCAACGGTGTTTCCGGTGCCGGCTTGACGACGACCGAGCAGCCGGCGATCAGCGCCGGGATCAGCTTCGGCATCAGCACGAGATGGGGCACATTCCACGGCACGATCGCGCCGACGACCCCCACCGGCGCCTTGCGCACGTGGGCCTCCCCGAACACCCCCTGGCGCCGCTCGACCCACGGATACTCCCGCGCGGTCGCCGCTGTCACAGTCATCATCGACGCCGCGCCGGCGGCCTGAGCCAACCGGCTGAAGCGTCGGGGGGAGCCCATCTCGGCGGTGATCAGATCGGCCATCTCATCCAGATGACCGGCATAGACGGCCGCGAGCTTCTCGATCTTCTCGATCCGCTCGAACGGACTCAGCCGCGGCCACGGGCCGTTGTCGAAGGCCTCGCGGGCGGCCGCTATCGCTCTGTCCATGTCCTCGGGAGCGGCATCCGGAACCTCACCGATCGGCTCCTCGGTGTGTGGCGAGATGACGGAGAGCCGCCGCGTGGTGGACGGCGCCTGCCACCGACCTGCAATGAAAAGGTCGTCATAGGAAAGTGATCTCATCGAAAGTGCCTTTCTAGTTGGTAGTTTCGGGTCTTCATACGATTGGTGCGCCCAGCTGCGGGCGCGCCCTAGATCTCAAGCTCTGCGGCAGTGAGATCGCAGCCTGCGTCACCGGTGTCGACGGTTCCCCGCGCCTCGATCAGCAGCACCTGCGCCTCGCGCTCCGCTTTTGGGCTGTGCTCGTTGGGTTTGGAGGACGATGCGGAGGTTGGCTTTGGGCTGGTGTTGCCACGCTTCCTCGGCTTGCTCAAGGGGGTAGGTCTCGATGATCGGCCGGACACCCTTGAGGACAGCGAAGTTCAGCGTGTCCTCGCTGTCCTGGGCGACACCGCTGTACCAACCCGACACGCTGAGGCGGCCGTCGGCGAGGTCGTGGCCGGTGACTTGTATCGGATCACCGCCCTCCAAGACGATCAGCTGACCGTTGGGGCGGAGCCCCTTGACCAGGTCGGTCTGGAGTTCCCCACGGGAGACGGTCGCGAGCACGGCCGATGCGCCGCCGAGGGCCTTGAGCGCCTTGCCCGCGTCGCCCTCGGTGCTGTCGATGTACTCGTCCGCACCGAGCCGCCGCGCCAGCTCCTCTTTGTCCCGGCCTCGGTTGATCGCGACGGTCCGGAAGCCCATCTTGTCCGCGAACTGGATCGCGAGGTGCCCGACCCCACCGACGCCCTGGACCGCGACGGTGTCACCCGGTCCGGCATGCGCGTGCCGCAGCGCGTTGAACGCGGTGACCCCGGCACACATCAACGGCGCCGCCTCCTCGAAGGTCAGCCCCTCGGGAATCCGCGCCACCGCGTCCTGCGGTGCCACCATGTATTCGGCGTACCCACCGTCGTACGACATACCGACGATCGTGCGGCTGAGACAGTTGGTGAAGTCACCCCGCCGGCAGTACTCGCAGGTGAAGTCGACGCCACCGGCCCAGCCGACGCCGACCCGCTGGCCGACCTGCCAGACCTCGACCCCTGCACCGACCGCGTCGACCACCCCGGCGATCTCGTGCCCCGGGACCCGCGGCAGCTTGGTACCGAACAGGGCGTTGCGGGGAATCGCGTCGCCACCGCAGATACCGCAGGCGTGCACCTTCACCCGGACCTGCCCCGGCCCGGGCTGCGGTACCGGCATGTCGACCACCACGAAGGGTCCACCGGCCTGCTGAACCTGGGCCGCGCGCATTGTCGCTTTCATCGTTGTTCTCTCTCTCTCCCTCAGTGCATTCCGCCGTCGGCGACCAACTGCTGGCCGGTGATCAGTGCGGCGTCGTCGCCGGCCAGGAAGGCCACCACTCCCGCCACGTCCTCCGTCGTACCCAAGCGGCCGATCGGCACCATCGCGACCAGGCTCTGCTTGTACTCGTCGTTCGCCGG
>DASXJE010000169.1 GCA_036497565.1 Mycobacteriales bacterium | reverse complement strand
GCGGACACGCTCGTGGTGCCCGGCTTCGGCCCGCTGGATGACCCATCGGACGCCGTGCTCGATGCGCTGCGGGCGGCCGCGGCCCGGGGTACTCGTATCGCCTCGGTGTGCGTGGGGGCGTTCGCGCTGGCCGCGGCGGGTTTGCTGGACGGCCGGGGCGCCACCACGCACTGGGAGCACGCCGAGGAGTTCCGCACCCGGTTCCCCGCGGTGCGGCTCAATCCCGACGTACTCTACGTGGACGCAGGACAGGTGCTGACCAGCGCCGGCATCACCGCCGGCATCGACCTGTGCCTGCACCTGTACCGGCTCGACCGGGGCGCGGCAGCCGCCGCCGAGGTCGCCCGACGCATGGTGGTGGCCTTCCACCGGCCCGGCGGGCAAGCCCAGTTCTCCCATCGGCCACTGCCCGAGCCGGGCGCCGGGCTGGTCCGCACCTTCGACTGGGCGGTGGCCGAGATGCACCGCCCGCTGAGCGTGCACCACCTGGCCCGGCACGCAGCCATGGCCCCGCGCACCTTCGCCCGGCTGTTTCGACAAGAGACGAACATGACCCCGATGCGCTGGCTCAACCTGCAGCGGGTGCTGGAGGCGCAGCGGTTGCTCGAGGCCACAGACCTGGCCGTCGACGAGATCGCCCGCCGCTGCGGGCTGGGCACGGCGGTGAGCCTGCGCGCGCAGCTGGCCCGCCACGCCGGCACCACACCGAGCGCTTATCGTGCGGCGTTCCGCTCGTCCGGCTGACCGGCGTCGCCGTCCTGGCAGCAATCTTGCCGTCGTTGGCCGTCGGGCCTCTCGTCCGCTCGGCCGGCGCGGCGCAGGGTGGTGGTCATGACGAACATCGACATGCTCCTGGAGCGCAACCGAGCCTTCGCCCGCACCAATGCCCGGGACCGCGTGCCGACCATCCCGTTCATCCCCAATCGGCAGACGTTCGTGATTACCTGCATTGATCCTCGTGTGGACCCGGCCGCCGTTCTCGGCCTGCAGCTCGGTGACGCCATCGTCGACCGCAATGTCGGCGGCCGAGTCACCCCAGCGGTGCTGCAGGACGTGGGCTGGATCAGCCATCTGCATCGGGCCAAGACCCCGTACGCCGAGTGGTTCGAGCTGGCCGTCATCCACCACACCGACTGCGGCTCCGGGCTGCTGGCCGACGACGCGTTGCGCCATGCGTTCGCTGATCAAGGTGGCTACGACGATGCCGCGCTGGCGGCGCTGGCCGTCCTCGACCCGGCGACCACCGTGGCGGCCGACGTAGCCAGTCTGCTGGCGTCGCCGATGGTCGACCCGAACATCAGAGTCTCTGGCCACGTCTACGACCTGGCGACCGGGCTGGTCACCGAGGTGGTCGGCCCAAAGTCCCGCAAGGATGACTGAGGCACCGGGTCTTGACCACACCTCAACGTGGGTGTAGTTGTATACAGTATGGTATGTACGTCCGCGCAGTAGTGCTCGGTGGGCGCTACAGAGAGCGAAGGCTTGCACCCTCATGTATGCAGTCATCAACCCGTCGACGGGTGAACTGATCGAGGAGATCCCGAACGCAACCGACGAGAAGGTTCGGGCGGCGATCGACCGGGCCCACCACGAGCGGGGCGAGATTGTCGAGTTGCTGACCGTGAACGAGGTCGCCGTGACGCTGCGAGTCTCGAAGATGACGGTGTACCGGCTGATCCACGCGGGTCGGCTAGCGGCGATCCGCGTAGGTCAATCTCTGCGACTACCCCGAGGCTCGGTGGACGCGTTCGTCGGATAGGCCGGTCCGTCACGCCGGCGGCGGGATGCGCGTCAGCTCAGCGCTGTTCCGCGTTGGCGCGGCGCACTGTGCTGAACCGGAGTTGATATGCGGCGGGGCTGATGGACAGCTCTCCCGCGAACACGGCTGCGGCGAGGATGAATGCGCCTGTGCAGATCGACGCGACCCGGCCGGCTCGGGCTGCCGGCACCCGCACGGCTTCGGCCAGGTCCGAGACAGCAGCACGATCCGGTAGTCGGCGCCAAACCGGTTCGTCTCCTCCGCGGTTCCGCCCGTCCGGATCTGAGGGATTCCTGGCCGGATAGATGCGGCGTCAAACGCGGAATGGTCGGCAGCATGGACGCACACATTCCAGTAACCGTTCCCGGAAGGCGACGAGGCCATGTCCGAGGTCATCGCGGGGGTGCAGGTTCCTGAGACGGCGGCGGTCGCCGAAGCGACTCGTCTCATCCAGGAGACGACCAGTCCCCTCATCTACCACCACTCCCGCCGTATCTTCTTCTTCAGCGAGATCCACGCCCACAAGCTCGGGGTGAAACCGGATCCCGAGCTGCTCTACCTCGCCGCCATGTTCCACGACACCGGTCTTCTGACGCCCTTCTCCGAGGTGCAGCAGCGTTTCGAGGTGGATGGGGCCGACCACGCGCGGAAGTTCCTGCTCGAGCGCGGTTTCTCCACGGCCGCCGCCGACACCGTGTGGACCACGATCGCCCTGCACACAACGCCGGGAATTCCCGACCGGATGGGCCCCGAGATCGCCTCCATGTATCTCGGCGTGCTGACCGAGGTGCTCGGTTTCGGCCTGGACGGGCTCGACACCGATCAGGTGCGGGAAATTCTCGCCGTCCATCCACGGGGCGACTTCAAGAACGAGTTCCTGCGGACGTACTTCGACGGGCAGAAAGACCGCCCGGAAACGACCAACGGAACCGTGAACTCCGATGTTCTCGAGCACTTCGTCCCCGATTTCCGGCGCACGACCACCGTCGAGCGCATCGTCGGCTCGGCCTGGTCGAGCTGACCGGATCACCACGGAAGACACCGCGATGAATGGTGTGGGTCGCACGTACCACCAAGACGAGCTGGTCGTTTTCATCTCCACCACAGGAGCAGAGCTCAAGGTCGACGATCCGCACGGGTAGGCGCCGCGGGCGATCAATGACCCTCGTCGGCGCTCTCCAGCAGTCGGTTGACAAGTTCCGGGTCGTGGTCGTTGATGAATGACGTGGTTTCGGCGATGAGTCGGTCGAGGTGCTCACGCATCGCCGTGGCGGCCCCTTCGCCGTCACCCGCGGCGAACGCCTCGTAGATCGCGGCGTGCTCGGCGACGCTCTTCCGGCTGGTGTGTCGGGTCCGCAGGATGACGTCGAGCATGGCCTCGACGTGGTCGAGGGAGGGGTCCAAGGAGATCCGGGTCATCGCGGCCACGAAGGGGTTGTCGGTGAACGACGTCACGGTCCGGTGGAAGTTGAGCACCAGCGAGCGCGGGATGTGTTCACCGTCACCGGAGAGGGCTTCGCGGTGTCCCCGGTTCGCCGCCTCCAGCTGTGCCAATGACGCGGGGTCCGCGCGACCAACGCCCTGACGCACCGCCTCCGGCTCGATCGCCCGGCGCCCTTGCAGTAGGTGCAGTACATCGGTGGCGGTGCGCACGTCGGCGGCGCGGTCGAGCAGTGTGTGCTGCTCGCGACCTCGCAGTCGAGATCGCAGAACTTCGCTCCCTCGGGCCGTGAGCAGCCTGCCCTTGCGCCCGGCCGGGGTGGTGAGGTCGAGCTCGTCCAGCTCGCGCAGTCTCCGGCTGACCGTGGCCTCGGAGAGCGTTCGGCCCTGAGCACTCAGGGCCCGCCTGAGGTCGCGGGCTCCGACCGGACCTTGCACCGAGTCGATCGCCTGGAGCACAGCGGTGTCGACGTCGATCTCCCCGACGTCGGTCGGGCGGAACCTGCGCGACGGCATAGCGCCTCCTCATCGAGGGATGTCCCAGTCAATCATAAATGACGCACGTTCGTCATGATTGACAAACGCGAAGGATTGATATGACGATGTTCGGCAAGCTGCCCACGCCACAGAGGCCCGCGCGAGAGCACGGCGGCCCGCGGGCGAGGAGGCCCCATGACTCGGCCTGCCAGACCCGCACCAGCCCCGGAACCAACCGCTACGCCGCCCGCGGTCGGCAAGGTTCGGTGGATCATGATCGGCTTGGCGTTCACCGCCATCGCCATCAACTACATCGACCGCGCGAACCTGTCGGTCGCCCTGCCCTACCTCGACGAGGAGCTCCACCTCGACCCCGCCCTGGCTGGTGTGGCCCTCGGCGCGTTCTTCTGGACCTACTCGCTGTTCCAGATACCGCTCGGCTGGTTGGTCGACCGCATCGGCGCGCGCACCATGTTCGCCGCGGCCGTCGCGTGGTGGTCCGTGTTCACGGCGGCAACCGTGCTGGCCCGCGGCTTCGGCTCCCTGTTCGGCCTGCGCCTGATGCTGGGCGTCGGCGAGGCCGGTGCCTTCCCGGCGGCCACACGTGTGGTCGAGGAATGGTTCCCCCGGCGCGAGCGAGCGATCGCCTCCGGCATCTACGACAGCGGTGCTCGCGGTGGCACCCTACTGGCCATCCCGTTGGTCACCGCCCTCATCGCGGGCCTGGGTTGGCGTGGGTCGTTCCTGGTCACCGGGGGGATCGGCCTGGTCTGGGTGGCGGTGTGGCTGTGGGCCTACCGCGTGCCCCGGCTCAACCGCTGGGTCACGCCCGAGGAACTGACCTACATCGAGAGCGGCGGGGCTCGCACCGAGGAGTCCTCCAGCAGTCCGACGTTGCGCTGGCGTGACCTGTTCCGCAACCGGACCATCTGGGGTATGGCGGTCGGCTTCGCCTGCCAGAGCTACGTCATCTACTTCTTCATCACCTGGTTTCCCACCTACCTGGTCCATGAACGGCACTTCACCCTGCTGCAACTGGGCATCTGGGGGACCGTCCCGGGACTGGTCGCCTTCGCCGGCAACTTCCTCGGCGGATGGGCCTCCGATGGCCTGGTCCGCCGTGGGCGCAGCCTCACCTTCGCGCGCAAGACCTGCATCGTCGCCGGCATGCTCGGCTCCGCGCTCATCGGGCTGGTCGGTCTGGCCCCCAATGCCGCGCTCGCACTGGTACTGCTGTCGATCTCGTTCGGCAGCGTCACCTTCGCGACGTCCTCGATCGTCGCGCTGCCCGCTGACATCGCGCCGACCTCCGGGCCGTCGCTTGCCGGCTCCATCCAGGGCTTCCAGAACGGGATCGCCAACCTTGCCGGCATAGCCAGCCCCGCGGTGATCGGCGGACTGTACGGCGCCACCGGCAGTTTCGGTTGGGGACTGGTCTCCGCCGCGCTCGTCGCACTGATCGGCTGCGTCATCTACCTCGTCGTCGTCGAACGAATCGAACCCATCGACCACCGAGAGGACACCGCAACAGCGTGACTGAAGACCGACTCAACCTTCCATTCGTGGGAATCCCCTCGTTCTTGCGGTCCCCGGTCCACACCGACCTGAAAAACCTGGACGCGGACATCGCGTTCCTCGGGGTGCCCAGCGACGAAGGGTCGCCCTGGTACCCCGGCGCTCGGATGGCGCCACGCGTCGTCCGGGAGATGTCGGTGCGCTACGCCGAATACGGTGCGGTCCAATCCGCCGCCGGGATCTACGACATCGACACCGACCGGCACTACCTGCAGTACGAGCGACGCAACCAGCGGATCGTCGACTGCGGAGACGTCGACATCCTCTACACCAACCCCGAGGGCACATTCCGCAACATCAGCGACGCCACCTCGCACATCCTGCAGGCGGGTGCCATCCCCGTGGTGTTCGGCGGCGACCACGCGATCAGCTACGGCGTGGTGCGCGCGTTCGAGGAGCCGATCTCGATCGTGCACTTCGACGCACACCTGGACTACCGGCCGTTCGTCCATGGCGTGGAGTACGCGAACGGCAGCCCGATGCTCAAGATCGGCAAGCTCCCCCATATCGACCGGATGGTCCAGGTCGGCACTCGGAGCATCCGCACGAGCAAGGCCGCCCTGCAGGAATCCCTCGACCGAGGCAACGCCGTCGTCACCGTCAACCGGCTGCGCCGAGACGGTCCGCAGAGCATCCTCGGGGAGCTACCCCAGGGCGGCAAGGTCTACGTGAGCATCGACATCGACGTCCTCGACCTGCCACTGGTCCCCGGCTGCGCCTCGGCCGAGCCGGAAGGGTTCGGATTCGAGGAGATGCGCCAGATGCTGTTCGCCATCGCCCGCCACGGCGACGTCGTCGGGATGGACGTCGTCGAGATCAACCCGATGCTGGACGTCCGGGCGAACAACACGTCTCTGCTAGGAGCCCAGCTGGCCATCGAACTGGTGGGCCGAGTCGTCGAACAACCCGCCTACCTCGCCCGTAAGGGACGCCCTCAACCACCTCAAGCATCTCCTCGATCGGCAAGTGATCCGGTGGATGCCGAAACTGCACCGCACTCGTTGCACACAGTCCGGCGTATCTGATTGCGTGCGCCCCATGGTTGATCATTCGGCCGGCGGGCCAAGCTCAGCCCGGCCGGGCCGTTCGGTCACCAGGTACAGCGGGCGCTTCCGCGGCTGG
>DASXJE010000168.1 GCA_036497565.1 Mycobacteriales bacterium | reverse complement strand
CCGGGGCACGTCTTCAACGCCGTAGGCGAACATCGCGATCGCCTGGGCACCGCCGACGGCGTACACCTCGTCGACCCCCAGCAGGGCGCAGGCGGCGAGGATCGCGGGATTCGGGCGGCCACCGAACTCGGCTTTCGGTGGTGAGGCCAGCGCGATCGATGGGACGCCCGCGACCTGGGCCGGCACGACGTTCATCACGACGCTGGACGGGTAGACGGCCAGGCCGCCGGGCACGTAGAGCCCGACCCGGGCGACCGGCACCCAGCGCTCGGTGACCGTGCCTCCGGGGACGACCTGGGTGGTGACGTCGGTCCGGCGCTGCGCCTCGTGCACCAGCCTGGCCCGGCGGATCGACTCCTCCAGCCCCGCCCGCACGGCCGGGTCGAGCCGGTCGAGGGCCTGCGCCAGCTCGCCGGCCGGGACCCGCAGGGCATCGAGCTCGACGTCGTCGAACCGGCGGGTGAGGTCGCGGACCGCCTCGGCCCCGCGCCGGCGTACGTCGTCGAGCACCTCACGGACCGCATGGCTGACCGACTCGACGTCGACGGCGGCCCGGGGCAGGGCCCGGTCGACGTCGATACCGTCGGGCGGGGCGGTACGCAGATCGGTGCGGTGCAGCACTGTCAGTCCCTCGGTTCGATGTGATCTCCACCCTAGGACCTAGGCTGTGCGGGTGCCCGAGTCCCTGCCGCTGTTCCCGCTCCAGTCGGTGCTCTTCCCCGGCGTGCTGCTTCCGCTGCACGTCTTCGAGGAGCGCTACCGGCTGCTCGTTCAGCAGCTGCTGCACGAGCCCGACGAGTCCGCGCGGGAATTCGGCGTGATCGCCATCCGCCAGGGGTGGGAGGTCGGGCCGGATGCCGCACGCTCCCTTCACCCGATCGGCTGCACGGCCCTCATGCGCCGGGTCGAGAACAAGGAGGACGGGACCTACGAGGTGGTCTCGGCCGGCGGCCGCCGGTTCCGGCTGCTCGAGGTCGACGCCACCAGCGAGCCCTACCTGGTCGGGTCGGTGGAGTGGTTGCCCGACGAGCCCGATCCCGGGCCGGAGACCACGCTGCTGGCCCGCCGCGCCGGGACGCTCTTCGAGGAGTACGTCGCCGCGGTGGCCGGCACCGGGGGCGCCGAGGTCGCGGCGTTCGAGCTCCCCGAGGACCCGACCGTCCTGTCCTACCTGGTGGCCTCCGCCGCGTTGCTCACGCTCGACGACCGGCAGGCCCTGCTCGAGCGCGACAGCACGCGCGAACGGATCCGCCATGAGCTGCGGCTGCTACGCCGCGAGACCGCGCTGGTCCGCGAGCTGCGGGTCGTGCCGACGTCGCTGGCCGAGATCACGCTGCAGGCCGGGACGAACTGACCTGCGGTGACCTGCGCTCCGGCCGTCGGAGGTCGTCGTGCCGGGAGAATCCGGTGGCCACGACGACGGTGAGTACGGCGAAGAACGGCTGGAAGAACAGCGCTCCCTTCGCCCGCAGGGTCAGCCGGGCATGCAGCGTGGCGCCGACGTGGCCCAGCGCCGCGTGCACCTGACCCGCGGTGGGGTGCCGGCCCAGCCACAGCCCGAACCGCCACGCGACGACCGCACCGACCAGCGAGGCGAGCGCCAGGGCGACCACGAGAACCGGCCCGCGGGAGAGCCGCCGGCTCCACACCGCCAGCCCGGAGAGCACGCCGACGACCGCGCCGATGATCGCGAACCAGCCGTCCGCCGCGATCAGCGCCTCGGATTCGGGGTCGGTCTGGATTCCGACCGGACCACCGGATCCGCGCACCACGCTGAACCCCAGCCGCGGCGCCAGCACGCTCCAGATCACCCCGGCGAGCAACCCGACCACCGCCAGCACGAGCACCAGGATCGCCGCCGTACGCAGCTCGCCGCGGGTGGGCCGCAGCCGTTCGGACAGGGGGGCGCGGCGACCCTGCTCCGACGACGGGAGCGGCGCCATGCCCGGTAGCTCGGGACGGGTCGCGGCGCTGCCACCCGGGTCGCTGCCGGGACGGGAGGTATCGGCCACGACGTCCAGTGTTGCAGGCTCGCTGCCGGCACAGTGCCGGGATCGCCCCCTTCGCCCGGCCCGGCCGGCGCTCAGCTGGCGACGCAGGCGGGCCCGAGCAGCGCCTTCAGGTCACCCATCAGGGCGATGGTCGCCGCGACCCGCAGCCCGTCGTCGAGCCGCAGCGTGGTGGTCCGGGTGCCGTTGACCAGCTCCAACTGCACCTCGGTGGTGCCCGGGTGCGTGGAGAGCACCTCCTTGAGCCGGGCGACGACCGGCGGGGTGCACCGGGCGGCCGGCATCGACAGCACCACCGGCCCGCGCGGGCCCTGGGACAGGTCCGGCATGGTGAGCTCGCTGGCGATCAGCTTCGGGGTGTCGTCGCGGCGGTCGAGCCGTCCGCGGACGACGACGATCGCGTCCTCGGCGATGTTGATGCCGACCTGGGCGTAGGTGGCCGGGAAGAACAGCACCTCGATCGAGCCTTCGAGGTCTTCCAGCACGACCTGCGCCCATGGCGCCCCGGCCCGGGTGACCCGCCGGGTCACCGACGACAGGATCCCCGCCACGGTCACCGACTGCCCGTCGCCGACCTGATCGCTCTGCAGAGCCGCGATCCCGACGTCGGAGGCGCCGGCCAGCACGTGCTCGAGGCCGAGGAGAGGGTGGTCGGAGACGTAGAGCCCGAGCATCTCGCGCTCGAAGGTCAGCAGCTCGCGCTTGTCCCACTCGTCGGTCGGGACGACGACGTCGAACGCCGACCCGCCCTCGGCCTGCGGGGCTCCCGTGCTGAACAGGTCGAACTGGCCGATCGCCTCCGCGCGCTTGGTCTCCAGGCAGGCGTCGATCGCCTCGATGTGCACCTGCGCGAGCCCGCGCCGGCTGTGACCGAGGGAGTCGAAGGCGCCGGCCTTGACCAGGGACTCGACCACCTTCTTGTTGCACGCGACCTGCTCGACCTTGCGCAGGAAGTCGGGGAAGTCGGCGAACCGGCCGGCCGACTGGCGGGTGCGCACGATCGAGGCGACGACGTTCTCGCCGACGTTGCGGACGGCGGAGAGCCCGAAGCGGATGTCGCCGCCGCGCGGGGTGAAGTCGGAGTCGGACTCGTTGACGTCCGGCGGCAGCACGGTGATTCCCATCCGCCGGCACTCGCCGAGGTAGATCGCGCTCTTGTCCTTGTCGTCCTTGACGCTGGTCAACAGCGCCGCCATGTATTCGGCGGGATAGTTGCTCTTGAGGTAGGCCGTCCAGTAGGACACGAGCGCGTAGCCGGCGGTGTGCGACTTGTTGAAGCCGTAGTCGCAGAACGGCAGCAGCACCCCCCACAGCGCGTCGATCGCCGCGCGGGAGAAACCGCGCTCCGCCATCCCGCCGGAGAACGCCTCGTGGTGCATCTCCAGCTCGGCCTTTTTCTTCTTCCCCATCGCCCGGCGCAGCAGGTCGGCCTGGCCGAGTGAGTAGCCGGCGACCTTGCGGGCCAGCGCCTGCACCTGCTCCTGATAGACCAGCAGGCCATAGGTTTCGTCGAGGATCTCGGCGAGCGGCTCGGCGAGCTCTGGGTGGATCGCGCCCACCGGCTTGCGGCCGTTCTTGCGGTCGGCGTATTCGATGTGCGCGTTGGCGGCCAGCGGACCCGGCCGGTAGAGCGCGAGGACCGCAGAGATGTCCTCGAACTTGTCCGGGCGCATCAGCCGGAGCAGGGCCCGGATCTGGCCGCCGTCGAGCTGGAAGACGCCGAGGGTGTCGCCGCGGGCCAGCAACTCGTAGGTGGGCTTGTCGTCCAGCGGCAGGTCCTCGAGGACGATCTCCTGTCCGCGATTGGCAATGACGTGCAGGATGCAGTCGTCGAGCACGGTGAGGTTGCGCAGGCCGAGGAAGTCCATCTTCAGCATGCCGAGCGCTTCGCAGGCACCGGCGTCGAACTGGGTGATGATCGCGCCGTCGGCCTCGCGACGCTGGATCGGGATGACGTCGAGCAGCGGCTCGGCGGACAGGATCACCCCGGCGGCGTGCACCCCCCATTGGCGCTTGAGGTTTTCCAGCCCGCGCGCCGTGTCGAGGATCTGCTGCACCTGCGGGTCGGCGGCGTAGAGCGCGCGTACCTCGCCGGCTTCACCGTGCCGCGGATGGTCGGCATCGAAGATCCCGGACAGCGCGATGTCCTTGCCCATCACCGGCGCCGGTAGCGCCTTGGTGATCCGGTCGGCCACCGCGTAGCCCGGCTGGCCGAGCAGCACCCGCGCGGAGTCCTTGATCGCCTGCTTGGCCTTGATCGTGCCGTAGGTGATGATCTGCGAGACCCGGTCCTCGCCGTACTGCTGGGTGGCGTAGCGGATCATGTCGCCGCGACGGCGCTCGTCGAAGTCCATGTCGATGTCGGGCATCGACACCCGCTCGGGGTTGAGGAACCGCTCGAAGAGCAGCGAGTGCTCGATCGGGTCGAGCTCGGTGATCCCCAACGCGTAGCCGACCAGAGAGCCGGTGGCCGAGCCGCGGCCCGGGCCGACCCGGATGCGGTTCTCCTTCGCGTAGCGGATCAGGTCGGCGACCACCAGGAAATAGCCGGGGAACCCCATCCGCAGGATCATGTCCAGCTCGAACGTCGCCCGCTCGCGCCGGTCGGCCGGCACCCCGGCCGGGTAGCGCCGGTCCAGTCCCCGCTCGACCTCCGTACGCAGCCAGCTCGCCTCGGTCTCCCCGGCCGGCACCGGGAAGCGGGGCATCAGGTCACGCGCGGCGAAGACCGTGTCGTAGGACCCGACCCGCTCGGCGACGGCGAGGGTGTTGTCGCACGCCTCGGGCAGCTCCCGCCAGACGTGCCGCATCTCCTCCGGCGACTTGAGGTAGTAGTCGCTCCCGTCGAGCTTGAAACGGCCCGGGTCGGCGAGCGTCTTGCCGGTCTGCACGCAGAGCAGCACCTCGTGCGCGCGGGCGTCGTCGGCGAACGTGTAGTGCAGGTCGTTGGTGGCGAGCAGCGGCAGGGACAGATCACGGGCGATCCGGAGCAGCCCGTCGCGGGTCGCCCGCTCGATGCCGAGGCCGTGGTCCATCAGCTCGCAGAAGAAGTTGCCCGCCCCGAAGATGTCGCGATAGTCGGCGGCGGCCTGCCGGGCCTCGTCGTAACGGTCCTGCTGCAGCAGCCGGTTGACCTCGCCCGACGGGCAGCCGGTGGTCGCGATGAGACCGCGCCCGTGCTCGGCGAGCAGCTCACGGTCGACCCGGGGCTTGTAGTAATAGCCCTCGAGGCTGGCCAGCGACGCCAGCCGGAAGAGGTTGTGCAGGCCGTCCGCCGTCTCGGCCAGCATCGTCATGTGGGTGTACATCTCGCCGGGGTTGTCGGCCCCGACGGTCCCCCGGCCCACGGCTGCGCGGCGCCGCTCGAAACGGCTGCCTGGCGCGAGGTAGGCCTCCATCCCGACGATCGGCTTGATCCCGGCCTCGGTGGCCTGCCGGTGGAAGTCGTAGGCGCCGAAGACGTTGCCGTGGTCGGTCATCGCCAGTGCCGGCATGCCCATCCGGGCCGCCTCGGGGAGCAGGTCACCGACCCGGGCCGCGCCGTCGAGCATGGAGTACTCGGTGTGCACGTGCAGGTGGGCGAACGAATCTCCTGCTGCTGACGGGCGGCCGGCATTCGGCACGAGCGTCGATCTCCTTCAGGGGGCTGGCGGCGGTCGGACTCTCTTTCTACTACGCGGGTCCGTCAGTTCTGCGCATCGGCTCGCGGTCCCCGCCTGGAGCGGATCGCAGCGGCTTGTCGAACTCGTACTCCACGGTGTCGGACAGGTCGTGCAGCTCACGCGTACGACCGGTACGGCGGTAGCCGAGCCGCTCGTAGAGCCGGTGGGCGTCGAGGAACCGGGTGTCCGACCAGAGTTCCATGCGGTGCGCGCCGGCGGCGCGGGCGGCGTCCTCCACGATGCCGGTGAGCCGGGCGCCCAGGCCGCCGCGGCGCGCCGGCGCGCCGACGTAGAGGTTCTTCAGCTCGCTGGTCTCGCCGTGCGGTTTGAGGCCGACGCAGGCCGCCACGGTGTCGTCGAGCGTCACCACCCACAGCTGCCCACCCCAGCCGGCGTACCCGGTCGCGGGCGCCCGCAGCCACGGCTCCTCGCGATCGACGTCGAGCACGCAGCCGGGGTATTCGGCGAAGCAGTCACCCAGCAGCCCGATG
>DASXJE010000167.1 GCA_036497565.1 Mycobacteriales bacterium | reverse complement strand
TGGCGCCTGGTCAGTTCATGAGGTGCCTGGAAATGAGGCAGCAGTTGCCTTCTGGCGTCGGGCGATTCCCGTGGAGTTCGCCGAGACCTGCGACGATGACGGTACGACGCAGCGATTCCGCATGCCGACGTGATGCGCCGCGTGGGCGAACAGTAGCGTTCGGACCGTGGTCGACATCCCGATCGACATCGAGCCCGATCCGGACGACCCAGGGCAAGCGCTTCCGTACGTCGACGTCGAAATCGGCGGCGAAACTCTTCATGCCCTGCTCGACACGGGCGCCGCTCGAACGACAGTGGCACCACCCGAGTTCGCAACTATCGAGATCCGCCCCGGGGAAGGGACGGGCGTATTCGGAATCCGGGGCGACCGACGCGTGTGGCGGACCTCGATCCGGTTCGGCAACCGTGTGGTGGACCCCATCGAGATCGACGCGCACCCGGCCGGTGAGGGGCGGGATCTGATTGGCCAGGACCTGCTTTCACACTTTCGATGCGAGTACCGCCTCGCAGACAGGCGGCTCCACCTCGACGGACCGTTGCCGCCAGACACCGTCCCGATCTTCATCGGTGCGGGCCACCACGTCTATCTCGACGTGGCGTGGCAGGTGGCCGAGGTAACGGCCAGCGCCGTCTTCGACACCGGCGCCTCGGTCACCGTCGTCGACACCGCGTTCGTCGACACGCATCCGACCCTCTTCGCCAAGGCCGGGTCCAGCTCGGGAGTCGACTCCTCGGGCACCGTGGTCGAGACGCCCATGATGACCATGAATGGTCCACAGATTCTTGGCCGGCAGTTCGCGCCTTCGGTCGTAGCGATCGCGGACCTCACCGCGGCCAACCGAACCATTCAGCGAAAGATGGACCTCATCCTCGGCTGGCCAATCCTGCATCAGGCCAACTGGGTCATCGATCACCCGAACCGGCTGGCAGGGCTCACCCCCTGAACACGGCCGACACGACCCTGTGAGGCGGCAGGCGATGGGCCGTGACGATCCAGGCGCGGGAGTCGAACCAGACACCGTCGTCGCACAAATGCGCTGCGAAGGTCTTGCTCAGGCGCTCGACCATGCGCGTCGCAGCGGCGGGATCCAGCCGCTTCAGGACCTCGCTGGTACACGTGAACCCTCGGACCCAGTCGAGGGCGGAAGCAACGTCCGAACCGTAGAAGACCGGTTCACGCACGTCGGCGAAGGCGATGTCGGCGAACCCCGCAGTCTGCAGGAGATCCTTCACGGTCGGCGGGTCGGCGAGCGAGAACGCGTCCGGTCCGCCGGAAGCACCGCCTGCTGGTGCGTCGGTTGTCTCGAGGGACTGGCGGATAGCGACGGCCCATTCGTTGCGCTCGCGGGCCTGCCAGACCATCATCACCAAGCGTCCCGCCGGTCGCAGCGCACGCCCGACGTTGGTGAACGCAGCGACGGGGTCGTCGAAGAACATCGTGCCGAACCTGCTGATCGCCAGGTCGAAGCGCTCTGGTGGAAAGCGGTGGACCTGCGCGTCGGCATGCTCGAAGGTGACGTTATTGAGTCCCTCCGCCCGGGCTAGGTCGCGGGCGCGCTCGATCGCGGACACCGAGAGGTCGATCCCGAGCGCACTGCCCGCCCGGGCCGTACGCGCGGCCTGTCGAGTCGTCCGCCCGCTTCCACAGCCGATGTCGAGGACGTGGTCGTGGACCTGGACGCGACAGGCCCGGCGCAGTACCTCGTTGTGCCGGCGTAACTCGGCGTCATAGTCCGTGGGGCCGGTCGAGTGATCACCGCCGGCGTGTCGCATTTGCTGTCCCCTTGCTACGGCCGCTTGCCGGGTGTCTCGCCGCCGGGCGTGGCTTGAGACGTCGGTACGGCGAGCTCGGCGAGATGGTGCAGCGAGTTGGGAAGATGCTCAGGGCCGAACGGCGGGAACTGGATGTACTCCCGTCGAAACTGTGGCACCGCGGACCAGTCGTAGGTGTGCGTGACCTCGGTCTCGGACGGACCGAGCGCCGTCAGGTCGTATCGCCAGAGCCAGCCGCCGAACTCCACCTGACCGTCGCCGTTCACACCCCCCGTCAGCCAGCCGATGGAGCGGGGCGGGTCGAACACCTCGACCTTGTTGACCACCTGGTAGTTCCCGTCGGGATGGTTGGCGTGATACATGTCCATCCGGAAAATCTGCCCCATCTCGGTCAGCGGCGCCCGGTCGACCGCTTCCTGAACCCAGCCGGTGCCATCGATCGCAGCATGGGTCGACGGCTCGGTCAGCAACGCGAACACCGTCGCGGCAGGTACGGCGACCCTGAGGGTGGCGCTCACGCTCTCCTGGTCCACGGTCTGCACACTCCTCGCCATCTCATCTCGGGCCTCCCGCGGGCGCGGCAGGGCGACGTTCCCTACATGCAGACGACCCGGCGAGGCGAAACTCATCGGCTCGGTTCGATCAATTGGGCGGGGCTAACGGGATGAGCTGGTAGGCCCAAGATGACGCTAGTTGGGCTCGAGGGCTTGGGCGGGCGTGAGCCCGAAGCCGATGTTGGGACCGAACACCGCCATGGCAAGGGCCTGAATCATCGGCGGAGGCGTGATCGCGTTGGCCAGCTTGGTGGATACCACTTCGATTGTCGTGTGCCGGGCAGGGGAGTACATGACGGCCGATTCGTAGCCCGCGAAGCTGCCTTCTCCGCCGACGAACCCACCGGACTCGACGAAGCCAAGCCCGTAGCGCCACCGGCCGGGGCCGTTATAGCCGCCGGTGAAGACGAAGGGGATCGTGTCCCTCTTGGCCTCGCTCCAGACCGCCTTCTTCAGGAGCGCCCCTGTGGCCAGCGCTCGGGACCAGACGCGCATGTCCGACAGTGTCGACACCATGCCGCCGTGCGCCCAGAGGCACGA
>DASXJE010000166.1 GCA_036497565.1 Mycobacteriales bacterium | reverse complement strand
CCCGCTCTTGGCGTTGTGCTGGTTGACCGCCAGCTTCGCCCCGTCGGAGATGTTGATACCCAACTGCGCGTTGGGCCCCGTCTGTGCGCCCATGAAGGCGAGCGAGAGGTTGCTGCTGCTGCTGCTTCCCCCGCTGCTGCTGCCGCTACTGCTGCTACTGCCGCACCCGGCGACGACCAGGGCCACCGTTCCGGCCGCAACCGCCACTCCGAGCGAGCGCCGTATCTGCTTCGACATGTCCGTGCCCTTCCATCCCCCGGCGGGTGCCGGACCGTGGCTCGCCACTCCCGGGTGGTGCTGCCGGTCCGGCCGCACCACGACGTGGAGATGGCCGGACAGTAATGGGCCGCGGACCCGCTCCGCCGGATCGACGCGCAGTTGTTACCCAGTCCTTACATCGCAGGGCGACCTACCGCGGGGATCGTCAGAGATGCGGGAGGTCGGTTCCTACCGAGATGACGGCTTCGGCGACCGATCGCATGGTGGTACGCCGGTCCATCGCGGTGCGCTGGATCCAGCGGAACGCATCGGGCTCGGTCATGCCGTGCTCGGTCATCAACACGCCCTTGGCCCGGTCGACCACCTTGCGCGCCTCCAGCTGCTCCTGGAGCCCGCCGACCTCCTTCTCCAGGCCCACGATCTGGGCGTGCCGGGAGACGGCCATTTCGATCGTGGGCAGCAGGTCGGTGCTCCCGAACGGCTTGACGAGGTAGGCCATCGCCCCGGCCTCGCGCGCCCGCTCGACCAGCTCCCGCTGGCTGAACGCGGTGAGGATCACGACCGGGGCGATCCGCTCCGCCGCGATCCGCTCGGCCGCCGCGATGCCGTCGAGCTTGGGCATCTTCACGTCGAGGATGACGAGGTCCGGGCGCAGCTCGAAGGCGAGCGACACGGCCTGCTCCCCGTCGGAGGCCTCCCCGACGACGACGTAGCCCTCTTCCTCCAGCATCTCCTTGAGGTCGAGCCGGATGAGTGCCTCGTCCTCCGCGATCAGCACGCGGCGGGAGACAACGGCATCGGCCACGGTGACTCCTGATGATCTTGGCCTGAGGGTGGCTGGGAGCGACTCACACCCTACCGGGATAGGCTGTTCCGGCGCGCAGGCCATTACCGGCCCCCGTATCCGAACTGGCACAGGAGATCGGCTCAAAACCGGTTGGCCGCAAGGCCATGTGGGTTCGAATCCCACCGGGGGCACTCGCGGGAGCACTCATGGGGATGGCACTGCCGGGCGCCGCCGTAGGGTGTGCGGGTGTCACGGCATATGACATCCGAGGAGTTCCGGCGTAACGGCCGCGCCGCGGTCGACTGGGTCGCCGACTACCTGGAGAGCGTCGAGCGGCATCCGGTCGCCTCCCGGGTCGGTCCGGGCGAGGTCCGCGCCGCGATGCCGGCGCACCCTCCCGAGACCGGCGAGCCGTTCGACGCGCTGCTGGCCGACCTCGACCGGGTCGTCGTACCGGGCCTCACGCACTGGCAGCACCCGGGGTTCTTCGGCTACTTCCCGGCCAACTCCTCCGAGCCCGCGATCCTCGCCGACCTCATCAGTGCGGGCCTGGGCGTGCAGGGGATGTCATGGGCGACCAGCCCGGCCTGCACCGAGGTCGAGCAGGTCACCCTCGACTGGCTCGCCGAACTGCTCGGGCTGCCCGCGGCGTACCGGTCGGACGGTCCCGGCGGGGGCGTGATCCAGGACACGGCGTCGACGGCGCAGTTGGTCGCGCTGCTCGCGGCGCTGCACCGGGCGAGCGGTGGAGCGACCGTCCGCGACGGGGTCGGCGGTGGGCGCTATACGGTCTACGGCTCCACCGAGACGCACTCCGCGCTGGAGAAGTCGGTGCGGATGGCCGGGCTCGGGACGTCGGCGCTCCGGTTGATCGCGGTCGACCCCAAGACGCTCGCCATGGACCCCGCGGCGCTGCGGGCGCAGCTCGCCGCCGACCGTGCCGCCGGGCTCACCCCGGCACTTGTCGTCGCCACGGTGGGAACGACGTCGACGACCGCGATCGACCCGGTGGCCGAGGTCGGTGCGGCGGCGCGGGAGTACGGCGCCTGGCTGCACGTCGACGCGGCGTACGCCGGCGTCGCAGCGATCTGCCCGGAGCTCCGCTGGATCCTCGACGGCGTGGGCGACTATGCCGACTCGTTCTGCACCAACCCGCACAAGTGGCTGCTGACCAACTTCGACTGTGACGCCTTCTGGGTCACCGACCGGGCTGCGCTGCTCGGTGCGCTGTCGATCCTCCCCGAATTCCTCCGTAACGCGGCGACCGAGTCCGGTGCCGTCGTGGACTACCGCGACTGGCAGGTGCAGCTGGGGCGCCGGTTCCGTGCGCTCAAGTTGTGGGCGGTGATCCGCTGGTACGGCGCCGAGGGACTGCGCGAGCACATCCGCGGGCATGTCGCGCTCGCTCAGGAGTTCGCCGCCCGGCTGGAGGGCGACGCGCGGTTCGAGATCGTCGCGCCGCATCCGTTGTCGCTGGTCTGCTTCCGGCTGCGCGACGACGACGCCGACCGCGCAGACGCGCGGACGACGGCGCTCATGGAGGCCCTCAACGCTTCGGGCGAGCTCTTCCTCACCCACACCAGGGTCGACGGTCGCGTCGCGCTGCGGCTGGCCATCGGCGGTACCCGCACCGAGCGCCGCCACGTCGATGCCGCCTGGGACCTCATCTCCCGCACCGCGTGACCCGTAGTCATTCGGCTTGAACGTCACCCTGACGCCGGCCACAATTCCGCTTGAACGTCACGTTCAAGCGCTCTAGCCGCATCAACGTCACGTTGACGCGGAATGCGGGCGCTCGCGGCGGCGGTCAGCGGCGGATCGTCCGGAGCAGGCCCTCCTGGACCACCGACACGACGTGCCGGCCGTCGCGGGTCCAGATCCGTCCGGTGGCCAAGCCCCGCCCGCCGGCCGCCGACGGGCTCTCCGACTCGTACAGCAGCCATTCGTCGGCCCGGAACGAGCGGTGGAACCACATCGCGTGATCGAGGCTGGCGCCGACGACTTCGTCGAGCCCCCAGGCCAGGCCGTGCCGGACCAGCACCGAGTCGAGCAGGGTCATGTCGCTGGCGAAGGTCAGCGCGCAGACATGCAGCAGCGGATCGTCCGGCAGCCGGCCCGACGCGCGCATCCAGACCCGGCTCCGCGGCTCGCGCGGGCCGTCGGCGCGCTGCACCCAGGGCGGGTCGTCGACGTAGCGCAGGTCGAACGGGCGTGGCAGCCGGGCCCACTGCCCGAGCTCGTCGGCGTACGGCGCGACCCGCTCGGCGATGGTCGGCAGCGACTCCGGATCGGGCACCTGCGGCATCACGCCCTGGTGTTCGAGGCCCTCCTCCGCCCGGTGGAACGACGCCGACAGGCTGAAGATCGCCTTGCCGTGCTGTACGGCGAGCACCCGGCGGGAGGTGAACGACCGTCCGTCGCGGATCCGGTCGACGGTGTAGACGATCGGCACCGTCGGGTCGCCGGGCCGCAGAAAGTAGGCCTGCAGCGAGTGCACCGCCCGGTCCGGCGGGACCGTCCGCCCGGCCGCGACCAGAGCCTGGCCGGCGACCTGGCCACCGAACACCCGCTGCATCGACACCTTGGGGCTGATACCCCGGAAGATGTCGACCTCCACCGTCTCGAGGTCGAGCAACCGCACCAACGCGTCGACGGATTCCTGACCCGATGCGACGGGTTCGCTCCCAGGTGCACTCACCCGGCGACTCTATCGACCGGCGGCCGGCCGCCGATCCGGCCGGCGCACCGGGCACCGGCCTCGACCCCGTTCCGGGCGCACAACTGTGGATCGGCACCGTCGAGCCAGCCCCGCAGGTACGCCGCACTGAACGCGTCACCCGCGCCGGTCGGGTCCACAGTGGACGCCTTCGGTGCCGCGACGACGAGCGGCTCGACGTCCCGCTGGGCCACCACGCAGCCGGCCGGGCCGAGCGTCACGATCACCGTGCCGTAGTACGCCGTGAGGGCCCGCGCCGCGTCGACCGGGTCGGCGCGGTCGGACAGCGCCCGCGCCTCGTCCACGTTCGGGAAGCACAGGTCCGCGCCTGCCGTCGCTGCGAGGAACGACTCCGGCCCGGCCGCGCGCAGCAACGACTCGGACGACGGGTCGACCGACACGGCGCAGCCCCGGCGTACCGCGCGGTCCCGGAATTCGATGACCGCGGTGCGCGACGGCTCGGCGAAGAGGACGTAGCCGGACAGGTGCAGCAGTCCGGCATCGGCGAGGGCTGTGTCGGGCAGATCGGCCGGGCCGAGCCGGGCGTTCGCGCCGCGGTCGGAATACATGCTGCGCCGGTCCGCGCCGACGACCGAGACGACGGTTCCGGTGTCGACCTCGTCGTCGACCGCGAGCATCGGTTCGACAAAGGCAGCGACAAATGCCGACCGGTGCCGATCGGCGTCGTTGCGGCCGACCCGGCCGATGAACCGGCATCTCACGCCCAGGTAGCCGAGCCACGCGGCCTGGTTGGCTCCCGAACCGCCGGCGACCCGCCGGATCCGCGACACCGTGTCACTGTCCGGGAAGACCGGCCCGAGCGGATCGACGACGACGTCGTTCATCACGTCACCGATCACGACGACGATCTTGCCGCTGTCCGTCACGTCACCGAGCCGACCAGCACATCGCGATCTCGGCGGCGACCCGCACGTTGTCCAGCGCCAGCGCGATGTTGGCCTCGAGGCTTGCGCCCTCGGTGGCCCGGTGCATGTGCGCGAGCAGGAACGGCGTCAGCGCCTTGCCCTGGATTCCCGCTACCTGCGCAGCCGCCAGGCCGCCGGCCAGGGCACGTTCGTGCAGCGCGGGATCGAGCTGGTCGCCGGCCGGGATCGGATTGGCCACGATGGTCGCGCCGGACAGACCCAACTCCTCGGATCTGTGCAGCACCTGGGCGACCTCGTCGGCGGACTCGACCCGCCAGTCGACCGGATACCCGGAATCACGCAGATAGAAGCCCGGAAACCAGTCGGTGCGGTAGCCGAGCACGGAGATCCCGAGGGTCTCGAGCCGTTCCAGCGTCGCGGCCACGTGCAGGATCGACTTCACCCCCGACGCGACGACGGCGATCGGCGTCCGCGACAGTGCCGTGAGGTCGGCGGACTCGTCGAAGCTGTCGGCCACATCACGGTGCACCCCACCGAGACCGCCGGTGGCGAAGACCCGGATGCCGGCCCGGTGGGCGAGGTGCGCGGTCGCCGCCACGGTGGTGGCGCCGGTACGCCGGGACGCCATCGCCATGGGCAGGTCGCGGATCG
Source organism: Mycobacteriales bacterium (assembly GCA_036497565.1). Lineage (NCBI taxonomy): Bacteria > Bacillati > Actinomycetota > Actinomycetes > Mycobacteriales > Mycobacteriales bacterium. The sequence goes on along the minus strand of DASXJE010000166.1, from coordinate 31,553 downwards.
ACAGCTTCACCACCTCGATGTCCTCGACGAGCCGGTCGAGCGTCGCCTCGTCGACGCCCACCTTCGGTACGCCGTCGACCACCGCGATCAACGCCGGTACGACGCCGGCGTCCGTGAGCCGGGCCGCGAGCTGGCCGGCGACCTCGCGGTTGCGCGGCCGCGGCAGTCCGTGCGCGATCATCGTGGACTCGAGCGCGACGACCGGCCGGCCGGCGTCGACGGCTCGGCGTACCTCGTCGGACAACGTGAGCGGCACCGGCGGCTTCCTCGCGTGGGACGGACGTTTCCGCCATCATCGCAGCCGGGAAGACTGCGACCATGCCGATTCGGATCGGGACTTCGGGCTGGCAGTACGCCGACTGGCGCGGCGTGCTCTATCCGCCGCGCCTGCCGCAACGTCTGTGGCTGGAGGAATACGCGCGCCATTTCGACACCCTCGAGCTCAACAACTCCTTCTACCGGCTGCCGTCGAACGACAGGTTCGCCGCGTGGCGGGAGCGGCTGCCCTTGGGTTTCGTGGTGGCGGTGAAGGCCAGCCGCTACCTCACCCACATCCGTCGGCTGCGCGATCCGGCCGAGCCGGTCGCCCGGCTGATGGCCGCGGCGGGCGGGCTCGGCGACCGGCTCGGACCGATCCTGCTGCAACTGCCGCCGACGCAGCGAGCCGAGCCCGGGCGCCTCGCCGAGACCCTGGCCCTCTTCCCGGGCGGCACCCGGATCGCGGTGGAGCCGCGCCACACGTCATGGTGGACCGACGAGACCCGACAGGTCCTCGTCGACCACGGGGCGGCGCTGTGCTGGGCCGACCGGTTGGGCCGGCCGCAGACACCGCTGTGGCGGACCACGACGTGGGGCTACCTCCGGTTCCACGAAGGCCGGGCCACGCCCCGGCCGGGCTACGGCGACCGGGCACTGCGCACCTGGGCGGACCGGGTGGCGGCGGAGTTCGGGCCGACCGACGACGTCTTCGTCTACTTCAACAACGACCCCGGCGGCGCCGCCATCCGCGACGCGCGCCGGTTCACCCGGATCTGCGCCTCCCGGCGGCGCGCATAGGTTGTGGCTCGTCGACGAAGGAGAGAGTGGCGGGCTCGGTTGAGGCGTCACTGCAGCTGCGACGTCACCGTCTCCGAACCAGCCGGGCGGAGGCCGGTCCGGAGGATGCCGACGGTCAGGGCGGCGACCGTGATGGCGGCGAACGCCAAGCCGAAGCCCCACCGCGGGCCGAGCGCGTCGACGACCTGACCCGCCACGGCGGCCGCGGCTGCGGATCCGGCGGCGCTGGCCGAAGCCTGCCAGGCGAAAGCCTGGGTGAGGACCGACCGGTGGACCAGTGCTTCGGTGAGCACCGCGGCCAGGATGAGCACCGGCGGGATCATCAGGCCGGGAATGAGCAGGGCGACGGCCAGGGCAGGCACGGTGGTGACAGCGAGCACCGGGAGGCAGCCGACACTGAACAGCGCGAGGGCACGGACGAGTTGCGTCGAGTGCCCGGCATGCCACCGCCGAAGTCCGTACGCGAGACCGGCGACCAGGCTCGCCCCGCTGGAGATGCTGTAGAGGAGTGCGGCGGCGCCGGGCGCTCCGCGGTCGATGGCGAATGCCGTGACCGAGACCTGCATTGAAGCGAAGTACACACCCGCACACACGTTGACGACGACGAGGACGGCGAACCCGCGACGGCGCAAGGTCGCCGCGCCGACCGCCGTCGGAGGGCGGCCGACGGGCGGCGGTGCGGTGTCTCGCTGGACGACCAGCGCACACCCGCCGCCGATGGCCATCACCGCGGCCACAACCGGCCCCGCGATCGGGGTGAACGTCGTACTGACCACCGCGACGACCACCGGCCCGACGAGGTAGGCGAGGCCGTTGCTCAGCGACTCCAACGCGAAAGCGGTGGACAGCAGGGTGGAGTCCCCCAGCAGCCAGGTCCACCGGGCCGCGGTCAATGCGCCGAGTTGAGGTATCGACACTCCGGCCAGTACAGCGGCGACGGTGACTGTCCAGAGTGGACAATGGTTGATCGCCAGCACCAAGACGGCGGCGGCGGAGATGCCGTGCACCGTCAGGGAAAACGGCAGGATCCTCGTCTGGCCGAGCCGGTCGATCAGGCGGGCGACCTGAGGCCCGCCGCACGCCTCGCCGGCCGCCAATCCGCCCGCGACCACGCCGGCTGCACCGAACGAACCACTGGTCCAGTGGATCAACCAGACGACGGCCAGGCTTGTCATGGCGACGCCGGCGCGGCCGGGCGCGGCACCGAAGAAGAATGACCGTGCCCCCGGGGTCTGCAACACCAGGCGGTATCGACCCGGGCGCCGACGCGACGCCGTACGGGGGTGGGCAGTGGAGGACGAACGTGGTCCGAGAAGTGCCGGCACGGAAAGACCTTTCCGCTGCCAGCGGGTGATGGGACCAGGGGCAGGAACGATGGAATCGACTGCAACCCACGATACGGTCCGACGCCACCCGCGATCAAGCCCCGACCCGGAGCTGCGTCGTGTGGAAAGCTCCGCTGATGGGTGTCGCCGAGCTGTTGGAACAGAGCGGCTACTCGGCGTTGGTGTAGGCCGCGGCCTTGCACACGAGGCGCTCACCGGTCAAGGTGGTGACGTGAGCGACTTCGACTTCATCGCCGACCGGCCGGTCCTCGATTTCGTCGCGACGGTCGCGGAGCGGGGTACCGCCGGCGAGGAGAAGTTGCGTCGGCCGCGTGATCTGGCTGTGTGGGCACGCGAGGCAGGCATCGTCGACGGCCCGGTGAAGGTGACGGCCGACCAACTCGCCCACGCTCGCGCCGTTCGGGAGGCGCTGTTCGGGCTGATTACCGCCGCGATCGATGATCGCCGGCCGTCCCGGGCCGACCGCGACCTGGTCAATGCCGCGGCATCCGGTGTGGCGCCGACGTTGAATCTGACCGGCGCCGGCACCGTGGCCCGCCGTGGCGACATCGCGTCGGTACTGGCCGCGCTCGCACAGGACGGGCTGGACCTCTACGACAGCGCCGACGCCGATTCACTTCGTCGATGCGCGGACCCTCATTGCACCCGGGTGTTCCTCGACCGGTCGCGCGGGGGGCGCCGTCGCTGGTGTGGCATGAAGGGGTGCGGCGACCGCGCCAAGGCGGCGAGCTACCGGCAGCGGATGCGGGATTCCGAAGCCGGGTAGGCACGTCGCCGTCAGGACAGCGAGCCGCTCGTTCGATCGAGCCGGTGTTCGACGGTTGTCCACAACTGCTCCTGCCAACTGTCTTTCGTCAGTCGCGAGTGGCTAGAATTCGAACACACGTTCGATGGATGGAGGCCGGGATGGATGCGTTGGATCTGGCGCTCGATGGGCTCGCCGGTGAGCAGTTGTCGAATCTGCCGCGGGCAGTATTGCGCCATGACCTGGTGGAGTTGATCCGGATCTCGGCCAGGTTGCACGTGGAGGTGTCGCGTCGACTGGCCGAGTTCGAGCGGCGCCAAGAGTTCCAGGGAGAGGGGCGGAATCCGCGCAGACGTGGCCGCGGTAGCGCCCGGCCCGCGCGTCAAGCTACCCTGACGTCAGGCGACCTTGACGGAGGTGGGCCATGACCGGGCTGGACCGGATGGAGCACGACCATTCGCTGCTCAGTGCGGCGAGCCGGTATGACCGGCTGCGACTCCGCGATGCCCTCGCCGGGGCGGCTGACGACGGCGTGAGCGGTGCTGGTACTGACGGCGACGATCCGTTGTCGCAGGAGGAGGCGTTGGAGATGCTCACCCTCGGCGAGATCGTGATCCGCAAGGCGGGATACGGGCGGGCGCTGGCGGTCCGCACGGCGCGAAGGGCGGGCGCCTCCTGGACCCAGGTCGGAGCCGCGCTCGGGACGACCAAGCAGGCGGCGTGGGAGGCCCACAACCGGTGGATCGAGCAGCAGGCCACCGACCACGAGCGATCCGGCTACGAAGGCCTGACGCCGGACGAGGCGGCCGAGGCACGAATGCTGGCCGGGAACGGAGGAGATGCACAAGATGCGTGATGACCTGACGCCGTTCCGCGTCGAGGTGTCCGACGCCGACCTGGCTGATCTACGCGAACGGCTCGGGCGGACCCGGTGGCCGGACGCGGAGACGGTCGACGACTGGTCTCAGGGTGTGCCGCTCGGCTACCTGCGAGAGCTCTGTCGCTACTGGGCCGAGGGCCATGACTGGCGGGCGACCGAGGCACGTCTGAACGCATTTCCCCAGTTCCGCACGGAGATCGACGGTCTCGGGATCCACTTCCTGCACGTCCGATCACCTCACCCCGATGCCCTGCCCCTCGTCGTCACCCACGGCTGGCCGGGCTCGGTCGTCGAGTTCCTCAAGGTGATCGGACCGTTGACCGATCCCACGGCTCATGGCGGCGCGGCCGGCGATGCGTTCCACGTCGTGTGCCCGTCGCTGCCGGGATATGGCTTCAGCGACAAACCCGCCCGGCCGGGATGGAATGTGCAGCGCACCGCCGGTGCGTGGATGCAGCTGATGGCCCGGCTCGGTTACCAGCGATACGGCGCGCAGGGCGGCGATTGGGGCACGAGCATCACCACAAGCATCGGTCAGCAGGACACCGACCACGTCGTCGGGATCCACCTCAACCCGCCGATCGCGGCCCCCGACCCGGCCACGTTCGACGACCTGACCGAGACGGAGCGGTCCGCGCTGGCGGCGCTGGAACAGGCTCAGGAATGGGGATCCGGTTACGCGGAGGAGCACACGACCAAGCCCCAGACCGTCGGATACGGGCTCGTCGACTCCCCCGCCGCTCTGTGCGCGTGGATCGTCGAGAAGTTCTGGGGCTGGACCGACAACGACGGTCACCTCGACGACGTACTCACCCGCGACGAGGTCCTCGACGACGTCGCGCTGTACTGGTTCACCGCGACCGGCGCGTCGTCGGCGCGCATGTATTGGGAGAGCTTCCGGCAGGTCTCCGAATGGTTCACCCGGTCGACCGACGACATCGTCACCGTTCCCACGGGGTGTTCCATCTTCCCGAAGGAGAACCCCCGCCCCTCACGCCGCTGGGCGGCACGGCGCTACACCGACATCCGGCAGTGGCACGAGCTCGACAAGGGCGGCCACTTCGCCGCGTTCGAGCAGCCCGCGGTGTTCGTCGACGAACTCCGGTCCTTCTTCCGCCCGCTTCGATGACCGCGTCGGCACCCGATGACCGACGCGTCAGCGACCCAACGCCCGCTCGACCGCGTCGTGCTGGTCGGCGGTGAGCGCACCGAGGCGCAGGGCGCCGGTGTTGTCGTCGACCTGCGCGCTGTTGCGGAATCCCGGGAGCGGCACGGCCCGCTCGTCGTGCGCCCAGATCCAGGCGAGCGCGCCCTGGGCGAGGGTCCGGCCGTCTGCGGTGAGGATGGCGCGGACGGTGTCGATACGCTCGAGGAATTCCGGGTTCGGCCGGCCATCGGCGAACCACCGCAGCCATTCGGGCTGCCGACCGCGGACGTCGTCCGCGGGCAGCGTGCTGGCGGCCGTGTAGCGACCGCCCAGCAGTCCCATCGCCAGCGGCGAGCGGCACAACGGCGCAAGGTCGTACTTCTCGCACATCGCCAACATCGGCTGGTTGTCGTCGAGCACGTTGAGCTGGATCTGCAACGCGGCGCAGTGCGGCGCCGCCGCGAACAGCTCGGCCTTGTCCGGATCGTCGGTGCTCGTGCCGTACCAGCCGACCGATCCGGCCGCCACCAGGTCCTCCAGCACCGCGACGAGGTCCTCGGCTTGGGCGGGGGTGACGTCGGAGGCATGGAGTTGGTAGAGATCGATGCGGTCGCGGCCGAGCCGCCGGAGCGATGCCTGCGCCGCCCGACGCACATACGCCGGGGACACGTCGACACCGGTCAGCTGCCGGGACTCCTCGTCGATGGTGTTGCCGAACTTCGTCGCCACCAGCACCTGCGGGTTCTCCTGCAGGATCGTCGCCAGCAACCGTTCACTGTGCCCGGCGCCGTAGGCGTCCGCGGTGTCGAAGAGCGTCACGCCGACGTCGACCGCGCGGCGCAGCGCGGCGAGCGACGTCTCGTCATCGGTTCCGGCGTAGCCGAGTGCCTGCTGACCCGCGGCCATCTCGCCGCCGATGGCCCAGCAGCCCATGCCGAGCGCGCTCACCTGCAGGTCCGACCGCCCGAGTCGGCGGTTCGCTAGCGGAAAAGACATCCAGTCAGGCTAGCGACAGGGTGGAATTGGCCGTCAACAGGGCAACAAGGACGGCCGGACATCCGGCTAGCAGGTAACGACTTGGTAGTGCCAGCCACACCGGCAATTGGATGCTGACGGTGGCGACGGGGGCCCTTGGCGCTGCCAGGCTTGTTGCACGCAGTCGCCTCGCTCGTCAACAAAAGGTCACCCAGCGCCGGACCGGCCACCATCTTGATCCAGAGGACCCCGCATGATCATCATCCTGTGTCTCGCGCTGACCCTGCCCGCGACGCTCACTGTCTACACGCTCGGTCGACGTCGTCGCAAGCGGCGCCGCACCATGCCCGCCCCCATGGCACGAGCCTTCCCATCACGTGTCCTGCGCGAACTCGATGAGCACCTGGAAGACATCGCGCGGCACGAAGTGCGCCGCATCGAACGAGACGTCGAACGCTATCTGACTGGCGCCGTGGGCTACGTCGTCACGACCCACGGGTCTCCCGACGGCATCGCGCTTCAGTTGTCCGACGGCCGTCGGCTCGCACTTGTCGGCGTCAGCCGCCACAATCGGCAACTGCTCGTCCTGCAGACCGCCACGGACCTGCTCCAACCGACACAGGTGCACCGGGACGTCTTCACCTACCGGCTGAGGCTCCGTGGCCAAGCCGGCACAGACATCGACGTCCACGCGCGCACCATCGTTCTCGCGGTCTGATGGCGGGAACGGGTCCGGGCGCAGGCAGCGGTCAGCGAAGCGCCAGCGTGGTCGGCTCGATCGGCGCCGGTAGCGAGGTCTGGCCGGAGAGGAAGGCGTCGGTCGCCGCGGCCGCCGCGCGGCCCTCCGCGATGGCCCACACGATCAACGACTGGCCGCGGCCCATGTCGCCGGCGACGAAGACGCCGGGCACGGCGGTCGCGAACGAGCCGTCCCGCGCGACGTTGCCGCGGGCGTCGAACTCGACGCCGAGGTCGGTCAGCAGGCCCTCGCGCTGCGCGCCGGTGAAGCCCATCGCGAGCAGGACCAGCTCACACGGCAGTTCGCGTTCGGTGCCCTCGACCTTGACGAACTTCCCGCCCTCCATCGTCACCTCGTGCAGTTTGATCGCACGCAGCCGACCCTGCTCGTCGCCGACGAAGTGTTCGGTGTTGACGGCGTAGACCCGCTCGCCGCCTTCCTCGTGCGCGCTGGAGACCCGAAAGGTCATCGGGTACGTCGGCCACGGCATCTTGTCGGTGCGGGCGTCCGGCGGGCGGGTCAGGATCTCCAGCTGGTGCACGCTCGCCGCACCCTGGCGGTGGGCGGTGCCGAGGCAGTCCGCGCCGGTGTCGCCGCCGCCGATGATGACGACGTTCTTGCCGGCCGCCGTGATCGGTGGCGCCTCGATGTCGCCCTCCTGCACCCGGTTGGAGCCGGGGAGGTAGTCCATCGCGAAGTGCACCCCGTCGAACTCGCGACCCGGCACCGGCAGGTCGCGGGGCACTGTGGCGCCGCCGGCGAGCACAACCGCGTCGTAGGTCGACCGCAGCTCGTCCGCGGTGATGTCGACGCCGACGTTGCACGAGGTGACGAACTCGGTGCCTTCGGCCGCCATCTGCTCGAGCCGCCGGTTGAGGTGACGCTTCTCCATCTTGAACTCGGGGATGCCGTAACGGAGCAGACCGCCGATCCGGTCGGCCCGCTCGTAGACGGTCACCGCGTGCCCGGCCCGGGTGAGCTGCTGCGCCGCCGCCAGCCCGGACGGCCCGGAGCCGACCACCGCGACGCGCCGGCCGGTCTTGCGCTCCGGCACGGCCGGGGTCGCCCAGCCCTCGTCCCAGATCTTGTCGGCGATCTCGACCTCGATCTGCTTGATCGTCACCGGGTCGGAGTTGATGCCGAGTACGCAGGACGACTCGCACGGCGCGGGGCACAGCCGGCCGGTGAACTCCGGGAAGTTGTTGGTGGCGTGCAGCCGCTCACCGGCCTCCCGCCAGTCACCGCGGCGGACCAGGTCGTTCCACTCCGGGATCAGGTTGCCCAGCGGGCATCCGTGGTGGCAGAACGGGATGCCGCAGTCCATGCAGCGGGTCGCCTGGGTGCGCAGCGTGCCCAGCGGGAAGTCTTCGTAGACCTCACGCCAGTCCTGGATCCGTACGTCGACCGGCCGCCGGGTCGGCAGCTCACGATCGTGGTTCATGAATCCGGTGGGGTCAGCCACGAGCCGCCTCCATGATCGCCTCGTCGACGGACCGGCCCATCGCCTCGGCCTCCCTCGTCGCCTCGAGCACCCGCTTGAAGTCCCGCGGCATGATCTTGCGGAACCCGTCGGCGCGGGTCGACCAGTCGGCCAGCAACGCGGCGCCGACGGCCGAGCCGGTCTCCGTGGTGTGCCGCTCGACGATGTCGTGCAGCCACTCCCGGTCGGGGTCGGACAGCTCCTCGACGTCGACCATCTCGCCGTTGACCCGGCCTTCGACGAGGTCGAGCACGAACGCCGCACCGCCGGACATCCCGGCCGCGAAGTTGCGGCCGGTCGCGCCGAGGACGACGACGTTGCCGCCGGTCATGTATTCGCAGCCGTGGTCACCCACGCCCTCCACGACCGCGGTGGCTCCCGAGTTGCGGACACAGAAACGCTCACCGACCAGGCCGCGGACGAACAGCTCGCCACTGGTCGCGCCGTAGCCGATGACGTTGCCGGCGATCACGTGCTCCTCCGCGGCGAACCGGGCCTTCTCCGACGGCCGCACGATGACCCGCCCGCCCGAGAGGCCCTTCGCGAGGTAGTCGTTGGCGTCGCCGAAGAGCCGCATCGTCATGCCCCGCGGGATGAACGCGCCGAAGGACTGTCCCGCCGAACCGGTGAAGGTGAGGTCGATGGTGTCGTCCGGGAGACCGTCGGCGCCGTAGCGCCGGGTGACCAGCGAGCCGAGCATCGCACCGACCGTGCGGTTGACGTTGCGCACCGGCAGGTCGAGCTTCACCGGCGCACCGTCGAGCAGCGCGCCCTCGCACAGCTGGATCAGCGTGTTGTCGAGCGCCTTGTCGAGCGCGTGATCCTGGGCGATGACACGGTGCCGCGATCCTCCGGCCGGCAGCTCGGGCGTCTCGAAGAGCGGCGCCAGGTCGAGGCCGTTTGCCTTCCAGTGATCGACCGCGCCGCGGGTGTCCAGCAGCTCGGCGTGCCCGATCGCCTCGTCGAGGCTGCGGAAGCCCATCGCGGCGAGGTGTTCGCGCACCTCTTCGGCGATGTACTGGAAGAAGGTGACGACGAACTCCGGCTTGCCGCTGAACTTCTTGCGCAGCTCAGGGTTCTGCGTCGCGACGCCGACGGGGCAGGTGTCGAGGTGACAGACACGCATCATCACGCAGCCGGAGACGACGAGCGGCGCGGTGGCGAAGCCGTACTCCTCGGCGCCCAGCAGCGCGGCGACGATCACGTCCCGGCCGGTCTTGAGCTGGCCGTCGGTCTGCACGACGATCCGGTCGCGCAACCCGTTGAGCAGCAGCGTCTGCTGGGTCTCGGCCAGCCCCAGCTCCCACGGCGCCCCGCCGTGTTTGAGGCTGGTCAGTGGCGCCGCGCCGGTGCCGCCGTCGTGGCCGGAGATGAGTACGACGTCCGCGTGTGCCTTGGAAACCCCGGCCGCCACGGTGCCGACGCCTACCTCGGCCACGAGCTTGACGTGCACCCGCGCCTCGGGGTTGGCGTTCTTCAGGTCGTGGATCAGTTGCGCAAGGTCTTCGATCGAGTAGATGTCGTGGTGCGGCGGCGGGCTGATCAGGCCGACGCCCGGCGTGGAGTGCCGGGTCCGGGCGATCCACGGATAGATCTTGCCGCCCGGCAGCTGTCCGCCCTCGCCCGGCTTCGCGCCCTGCGCCATCTTGATCTGCAGGTCGTCGGCGTTGACGAGGTATTCGCTGGTGACGCCGAACCGGCCGCTGGCCACCTGCTTGATCGCGCTGCGCCGCAGGTCGCCGTTGTCGTCGGCGACGAACCGGTCGGCGTCCTCACCGCCCTCGCCGGTGTTGGACTTGCCCCCGAGCCGGTTCATCGCGATCGCGAGGGTCTCGTGCGCCTCCTTGGAGATCGACCCGTAGGACATCGCGCCGGTCGAGAAGCGCTTGACGATCTCGCTGACCGGCTCGACCTCCTCGATCGGCACCGGCGGCCGGACGTCGTCGCGCAGCGCGAACAGACCGCGCAGCGTGGCGGCCTTCCGGGACAGGTCGTCGACCGCGGACGTGTAGCGCTTGAAGACCTCGAACTGCCGGCTGCGGGTCGCATGCTGCAGCAGGAACACGGTCTCCGGGTTGAACAGGTGGATCGGCCCCTCGCGCCGCCACTGGTATTCGCCGCCGATGTTGAGCCGCCGGTGGGCAGTGGCGCTGATGTTGGGCGGGTAGGCCCTCCGGTGCCGGCTCGCGACCTCCTCGGCGAGGACGTCGAGGCCGACCCCGCCGAGCTTCGAGGAGGTGCCGGTGAAGTAGTCGTCGACCACCTCGTGCGACAGCCCGAGTGCTTCGAAGACCTGCGCGCCGGTGTAGGAGCCGACCGTGCTGATGCCCATCTTGGACATCACCTTCAACACGCCCTTACCCAGCGCCTTGACGTAGTTACGCACCGCATCGCGCGGCTCGCCGGGGATGACGCCGGCGGCGGTGAGGTCGTCGATCGTCTCGAACGCCAGGTAGGGGTTGACCGCTGCCGCGCCGAAACCCATCAGCAGCGCGACGTGGTGCACCTCACGGCAGTCGCCGGACTCGACGACCAGACCGACCCGGGTACGGGTGCGGGCGCGGACCAGGTGATGGTGCACGGCGGCGGTGAGCAGCAGCGACGGGATCGGCGCCTGACGCTCGTTGCTGCCCCGGTCGGAAAGGACGACGATGCGCGCCCCGGCCGCGATCGCGGCGGAGACCTCGCCGCGCACGCGCTCGATCGCCTCACGCAGCGCCGCGCCGCCGCCGGCGACGTCGTAGAGCCCGGAGACGGTGACCGCGGCGAAGCCGGGCAGGTCGCCGTCCTCGTTGATGTTGATGATCTTGGCGAGCTCATCGTTGTCGATCACCGGGTAGGGCACCACCACCTGACGGCAGGACGCCGCGGTCGGGCGCAGCAGGTTCTGCTCCGGCCCGATCGTGCCGGCGAGCGAGGTCACCAGCTCCTCGCGGATCGCGTCGAGCGGCGGGTTGGTGACCTGCGCGAACAGCTGGCTGAAGTAGTCATAGATCAGCCGCGGCGGTTCGGAGAGCGCGGCGACCGGGGTGTCGGTGCCCATCGAGCCGATCGGCTCGGCGCCCTTGATCGCCATCGGGGCGAGCAGGACGCGCAACTCCTCCTCGGTGTAACCGAAGACCTGCTGCCGCCGCACGACCGCCTCGTGGCTGACGACCCGGTGCTCGCGGTCGGGCAGGTCCGGAAGATGCATGAGGCCGGCGTGCAGCCACTCGTCGTAGGGACGCTCGGCGGCGAGCTCGGCCTTGATCTCGTCGTCGTCGACGATGCGCCCCTTGTCGGTGTCGACGAGGAACATCCGGCCGGGCCGCAGCCGGCCCTTGGCCACGATCCGCTCCGGTGCGATGTCGAGGACACCGACCTCACTGGCGAGGACGACGAGATCGTCGTCGGTACGCCACCAGCGCGACGGGCGCAGACCGTTGCGGTCGAGCACCGCACCGATCACGGTGCCGTCGGTGAAGGCGACGCAGGCCGGTCCGTCCCACGGCTCCATCAGGGTCGAGTGGAACTCGTAGAAGGCGCGCCGGGCCGGATCCATCTCGGTGTGGTTCTCCCACGCCTCGGGGATCATCATCAGCACCGCGTGCGGCAGCGACCGGCCGGCGAGCTGGAGCAGCTCGAGGACCTCGTCGAAGGTCGCCGAATCACTCGCCCCCGGCGTACAGATCGGCGACAGCCGGGACAGGTCGCCGGGCAGCAGGTCGCTCCGGAGCAGCGCCTCGCGGGCCCGCATCCAGTTGCGGTTGCCCTTGATGGTGTTGATCTCGCCGTTGTGCGCGACGTAGCGGTAGGGATGCGCGAGCGGCCAGGACGGGAAGGTGTTGGTCGAGAACCGGCTGTGCACCAGGGCAATTGCGGACTGCAGCCGCGGATCGGACAAGTCGGGAAAGAACGTCGGCAGCTGGTCGGTGGTCAGCATCCCCTTGTAGACGAGGGTGCGCGCCGACAGCGAGGGAAAGTAGACGTCGGCTTCGTGCTCGACCCGCTTGCGGACGCAGAACGCGCGACGCTCCAGGGCCAGCCCGGACTCGCCGTCGGGTCCGGCGAGGAACAGGTGCGCGAACGCCGGCATCACCGACCGCGCGGTGCGGCCGAGCCCGGCCGCCTCGGTCGGCACGTCGCGCCACCCGAGCACCGTCATGTTCTCGTCGCGCGCGATCCGTTCGACGGCGGCGACCGTCGCGGCCCGCTCGGCGACGTCGTTGGGCAGAAACGCCATGCCCACGGCGTATGTGGGGCTCCCGTCGCCCACGGGCGCGGGCAGCGGAAGGTCGACGACGGCACGCAGGAACCCGTCCGGCACCTGCAGCAGCAGCCCCGCTCCGTCGCCGGAGGACGCCTCGGCGCCGGCGGCGCCGCGGTGGTCGAGGTTGTGCAGCGCCGTCAGGCCCTGCTCGATGATGCGGTGCGAACGACGGCCGCGTGCGTCGACCACGAACGCGACCCCACAGGCGTCGTGTTCGTCGGCCGGGTCATAGAGGCCCCGGGCGGCGGGTACGGCGGAGTAGCGCGACACAGGGGCCTCCCGTCGTCGAGGGTGATGGGTGCTGCTGACAGGGGACGACATCGGCCCGACCGTCTATTCAGAGTACAGGGCAGGCGGGGGGTGTTATCCCACGCCTGCTCCGACGGCCCGTCCTATCCCATAGGTGGCCGCGGCGGCAAATCCGCCGAGCAGAAGTTGGCGGGTGCCACTGTATATCCAGCTGCGGTTGGTGAAGCGCGCGGTCACCGCGCCGGTCACGAACAACCCCACCGCGGACAGGATCGCGGCGATGAGAAAGGACGAGGCCCCGAGCAGGTAGGGCAGCAACGGGACGAATGCACCCACGGTGAACGCGCAGAACGACGACGCGGCGGCGGTCCACGGCGATGGCAGGTCGTCGGGGTCGACGCCGAGCTCCTCCCGGGCATGTACCCGCCAGGCCTGGTCGGGGTTGGCGGAGAGCTGCTCGGCCACCGTGCGGGCGACGGCGGGTTCGACTCCGCGCGACTCGTAGAGCTCGGCGAGCTCGCGCATCTCGGCGTCAGGGCTGCGGTGGATCTCGCGCTGCTCGACCGAAATCTCCTGCCGGGTCAGCTCGGTCTGCGACGACACGGAGGTGTATTCGCCCGTGGCCATCGACACTGCGCCGGCGACCAGACCCGCGAGCCCGGTGAGGGTGACCGTGTGCGCCGAGACGCCGCCGCCGGCGACCCCGGCGATCAGCGAGACGTTGGAGACCAGTCCGTCCATGACACCGAATACCGCCGGCCGCAGCCAGCCGCCGGTGACGTCGCGGTGGGAGTGGTGGATCTCCGCATCCACCGGCTCGCCGTCCGCCGGCCGCTCAGGGTCATGGCTCGTCGACACGCGAGGAGGGTACGTCGGGGGCCCGACCTGCGGTCGATGTGGAGTCCTCGGCCGTCCCACCCGGCGCATCGTCGGACGGGTGGCCCGGCCCCTCTCCCGGGTCGCCGCCCAGCTCGGCGGGCTGTTCGCGCGGTCCGCGGTGGGTGAGGAAGTAGACGAGCGCGCCGAGGAAGCACAGCATCGCGACCCAGTCGTTGAGTCGCAGTCCGAAGATGTGGTTGGCGGGGTCGACCCGCAGGTATTCGATCCAGCCGCGGCCGACGGTGTAGGTCATCACGTAGAGCGCGAACGCCCGGCCCCGGCCGAGCTGGAAGCGCCGGTCGGCCCACACCACCAGTCCCGCAGTCCCCAGATCCCACAGGCACTCGTAGAGGAATGTCGGCTGGAAATGGCCGAGCACCTCCGGCTTTCCGTTCACGGTGACCGCGTGGTGCGTCGCGGGATCGATGTTGTAGATGGTCAGGCCCCACGGCTTCGTGGTCCTGGCGCCGTAGAGCTCGTTGTTGAACCAGTTGCCGAACCGGCCGGCGGCCTGCGCGACGGCGAGGGCCGGAGCGGCGGCGTCGGCGAACGGCGCCAGTTTGATGCCGCGGCGGTGCAGCCCGATCCAGGCACCGAGTGCGCCGAAGATGACGGCGCCCCAGATGCCGAGTCCCCCGTCCCAGACCTTGAACGCGTCGATCGGGTCGCGTCCGGCGCCGAAGTAGAGCTCCGGATCGGTGACCACGTGGTAGATCCGGGCACCGACCAGGCCGAAGGGCACCGCCCAGACCGCGATGTCGGTGAACGTCCCCCGCCGCCCGCCGCGAGCGACCCACCGCCGCTCGCCGATCATGATGGCGATGACGACACCGAGGATGATGCACACGGCGTAGGCCCGGATGGGGAACGGGCCGAGCTGCCACGCGTTCTGCGTCGGGCTCGGGAGGTACGCCAGGTTCACGCGACCACCGTACGGCGTCGGCGGCCGCCATCAGGCGCTACCTCTGCCGCCCGGCACCCGCTATGGTCGCCGACATGAAACAGGTGGTGCGGGCGGCGGCCGCACTGCTCACCGACGGACAACAGCGCGCCTTGCTCGTGCAACAGGGCTACGGACAGCGCCGCTGGGGCCTGCCGGGCTCCGGGATCCGCGCCGACGACCTGCCCGTTCGGGCGGTGGTGCGCGAGGTGCGGGTGGAGACGGCGTTGGAGATCGAGGTCGTCGACCTCATCGGTCTCTATCACCTCAGCGGTAACGAGCCCGAGGGCGAGGAAGGGCTGCCCGACCTGCTCACCTACGTCTTCGGGTGCCGGGTGGCGGGCGGCGAGCCGGTGCTGAACGAGATGGGGCGGATCTCCCGGCTCGGCTGGTACGACCTGTCCGACGTCCCGCATCCGGCGACCACGACCGCCAAGGCGGCGATGAAGGACGCGGCCGCCGGCCGCTCGGGCGTGGTCGCCGACCTGTCCCGCTGACCCAGTCAGGAGCGGGCCGGTCGCGCCGCGCGGCGTACGCCGTCGGCGAGATCGGCGGTGAGGTCGCGCAGCGCCGCGAGCCCCGAGGCCGGGTCGGGGGCGTCGAGCAGGCACCGGACGAAGGCCGAGCCGACGATCACGGCATCGGCGAAGGACCCGACCTCCGCCGCCTGCTCGCCGTTCTTGACCCCCAACCCGACGCCGACCGGCATGTCGGTCGCCGCCCGGATCCGGGCGACGAGATCCGGGGCGCGGCTGCTGGTCTGCTCCCGCGCGCCGGTCACGCCCATCACCGAGGTGGCGTAGAGGAACCCGCGGCTGGCCGCGGCGGCGGCCGCGATCCGCAGATCGGTCGAACTGGGCGAGACGAGGAAGACCCGGTCGAGGCCATGGGCGTCGCTGGCCGCGGGCCAGCCGTCGGCCTCCTCCGGGATCAGGTCCGGGGTGATCAGGCCGGCGCCGCCGGCGGCGGCGAGATCGGCGGCGAACCGGTCGACGCCGTGGCGGACGACCGGGTTCCAGTAGGTCATGATCAGCGTCGGTGCTCCGGTGGCGGCGACCGCCTCGACCGTGCGCAGTACGTCGCCGGTGCGGACCCCGCCGCGTAGCGCCTGATCGGCGGCGGCCTGGATCGTCGGGCCGTCCATGACCGGATCGCTGTACGGGAACCCGACCTCGACGATGTCGACGCCGGCCTCGACCATCGTCGTCATCGCCTCGATGCCGCCGGCCACCGACGGGAACCCGGCCGGAAGGTAGCCGACGAGCAGCGGGCGGTGCTCGTCCCGGCCTCGCGCGAAGGCCTCGGCGAGCCCGCTCACGCGTCCAGCAACCCGAACCAGCGGGCCGCGGTGTCGACGTCCTTGTCGCCGCGGCCGGACAGGTTGACGATCACGAGGCCCTCCGGGCCGAGGTCGCGACCGACCTCGAGCGCGCCGGCGAGGGCATGCGCCGACTCGATCGCCGGGATGATCCCCTCGGTGCGGCAGAGCAGCCGGAACGCGTCCATCGCCGCCGCGTCGGTGACGGGGCGGTAGTCGACCCGGCCGCTGTCGTGCAGGAAGGCGTGCTCGGGGCCGACGCCGGGGTAGTCCAGGCCGGCCGAGATGGAGTGGCTCTCGATCGTCTGCCCGTCCTCGTCCTGCAGCAGGTAGGACGCGGCACCGTGCAGGACGCCCGGCGATCCCCCGGTCAGGGCGGCCGCGTGCCGGTTGCTCTCCACTCCTTCGCCGCCGGCCTCGAAGCCGAACAGCCGGACCGACTCGTCGCCCAGGAAGTCGTAGAAGATGCCGATCGCGTTGGATCCGCCGCCGACACAGGCGCAGACGGCGTCGGGCAGCCGCCCGACCTGGTCGAGCACCTGCTGACGCGCCTCGGCGCCGATGACCCGCTGGAAGTCCCGCACGATCATCGGGAACGGATGCGGTCCGCCCACCGACCCGATCAGGTAGTGGGTCGTCTCCACGTTGGTGACCCAGTCGCGGAACGCCTCGTTCATCGCGTCCTTGAGGGTCCGCGAACCGCTGGTGACCGGCACGACGGTCGCCCCGAGCAGCTCCATGCGGGCGACGTTGAGCGCCTGCCGCCGGGTGTCCTCCTCGCCCATGTAGACGACGCACTCGAGGTCGAGCAGCGCGCAGGCGGTGGCCGTCGCCACGCCGTGCTGACCGGCGCCGGTCTCCGCGATCACCCGCGGCTTGCCCATGCGCTGGGTCAGCAGGGCCTGCCCGAGCACGTTGTTGATCTTGTGGGCACCCGTGTGGTTGAGGTCCTCCCGCTTGAGCAGGACGGTCCCGCCGCCGGCGTGCTCGGCGAACCGGCGGGCCTCGGTGAGCAGGCTCGGCCGGCCGGCGTAGGTGCGCAGCAGGTGCGAGAGCCGGCCGGTGAACTCGGGGTCGGCCTGGGCCGCCTCGTACGCCGCGCCCAACTCGTCCAGTGCCGCGATCAGCGCCTCGGGGACGAACCGGCCGCCGTACGGGCCGAAGTGTCCCGACAGGTCGGGGACGACGGTCGCACGATCGGTCATCTGGTGGAGCTCATCTGGTCGGACGGGGTGTGGCGGGGTGCGATCCCGCGGTCACCAGGTCGGCGACCGCCTGCCGCGGGCTGGCGTTGGTGACCAGCCCCTCGCCGACCAGGACCGCGTCGGCGCCGGCGGCCGCGTAGCCGATCAGGTCGTGCGGGCCGCGTACCCCGGACTCGGCGATCTTCACGATCCGGGTCGGCAGGCCGGGGGCGATCCGCTCGAAGACCCCGCGGTCGACCTCCAGGGTGCGCAGGTCGCGGGCGTTGACGCCGATGACCCGCGCGCCGGCCTCCAGTGCGCGGTCGGCCTCACCTTCGTCATGAACCTCGACGAGCGCCGTCATTCCCAGGGACTCGACCCGCTCGACCAGGCCGACCAGGGCGTTCTGCGGCAGGGCGGCGACGATCAGCAGCACCAGGTCGGCGCCGTGGGCACGCGCCTCGTGCACCTGATAGGAGGAGATGACGAAGTCTTTGCGCAGCAACGGCACGCTGACCGACCGGCGTACGGCGTCGAAGTCGGCCAGCGACCCGTGGAACCGGCGTTCCTCGGTGAGCACGCTGATGACCCGGGCGCCACCGGCGGCGTATTCACACGCCAGCCCGGCCGGGTCCTCGATCGCCGCCAGCGCGCCGCGCGACGGGCTGGATCGCTTCACCTCGGCGATGACGCCGACGCCGGGCGCGCGCAGGACCGCCATCGCGTCCCGGGGCGCGGGGCGCTCCGCTGCGAGCCGCTTCAACTCCGCCAGCGGGCGGGCCGCCTCACGAGTGGCGACGTCTTCGCGGACTCCTACGAGGATCTCGTCGAGAACGCTCACGATGCTCGTCTTTCCTCGGAGGCTGAACGGCTGTCCCATGCTAGCCAGGTCCGCCGATCGAACCCGCCTCCCCCCCTCTGTCGCTCGACCGACGAGCGGTCGCCGCGCGGTCCAGCGGGACCGGTGGCTGCGGCACGGTGAACTCCCCGATTTCGACCGCCGGCGCGGGGCGTAACGGCAGCCGTACGACGAAACTGGCGCCCCCCTCCGGTGCCCGGCCGGCCTGCGCGGAGCCGCCCAGCCGGGTCGCCAGGCCGTGCACCAGTGCCAACCCCACGCCGGTGCCGACCCGGCGGATCCCGCGGTAGCGGTCGTAGAGCACGGAGCGCTCGAACGCGACGGCGAGATCGTCCTCGGTCAGCCCCGGACCGCCGTCGCGGAGCGCGAGGTAGGCCGCGCCGCCGCGCACGGCGAGGCCGAGCACGATGGGCGCGTCCGGCGGGGTGACCCGCAGCGCGTTCTCCGCCAACCCGTCGATGATCTGCCGGACCCTGGTCGGGTCGGTGACGGTGACCACCTCGTGGTCGGGAACCTCGAGCCGGAACCGCACCCGCTCGGCCCGGCACCGGGCCTGCCAGACCGCGCCGGCGTGCCGGACCAGCGCCGTGAGCTCGACCGGGGCGAGGTCGATGCGGAAGTTGTCGGCACCGAGCCGGGCCAGGTCGAGCAGGTCGCTGACCAGCCGCTCGAGCCGACGCGCCTCGGCCAGCATCGTGGCGCCGACCGGAGCCGTGTCCGGGCCGGTCGTGACCCCGTCCGCGAGTGATTCGGCGAAACCGGAGATGGCGGTCAGCGGAGTCCGGAGCTCGTGCGACACCGACAGCAGGAATTCGCGCTGCCGACCCTCGCTGCGTTCCAGGGCGGCGGCCAACGAGTTCAGCGACTCCGCCACCTCGGCGACCTCGGCCGGGCCCTCGGGCACCAGCCGGACGTCGCGCGCTCCGGCGGCGAGGTCGTGGGCCGCGCCGGCGGCCTTCTGCAGCGGCCGGGCGAGCCGCCGGGCGAGCAGCAGCCCGGCGATGACCGCCACGACGAGCCCGATCAGCAGCGCGAGCAGGGTGCGGCGCAACACCGGTGCGGCAAGGCCGGCCGCGTCGTTCTGCCGCTGCACCAACACGACGCCGCTCGACCCGGTCGGCCGTGCCTCGACGAGCACCGTGCTGCCCGACTCGCGCCGGGTGACCGACAGGTCGTGACCGGCCAGCACGCCCTGCACGTCGCCGGAGGTGAGGATGTCGCGGGCCAGCGGATCACCGACGACGGCCCCGGCCGGGGTGATCATGGCGATCCGGATCTTCTCGGCCGAGAGCAAGCGGACCTGACGGTGCAGCCGGAGTACCTCGCCGGTCTGGGCCCGTTGGACCGCGACGGTGGTGGCGAGCGCGCCGAGGCTGCGCCGGGCCTGCCCGAGCGCCGCGGACCGCACGAGGCTGAAGGACACCAGGCCGGCGACCACGACGGTCACCACGGCGACCACCGTGGTCACCAACGCGACCCGGAAGGCCAGCGTCCGGCGGCGGGTCATCGTCCCGGTGGCTCCGCGGCGTAGCCCACGCCACGGACGGTGCGGATCGGGCTGGCCCCGCCGAGCTTCCCGCGCAGCTGCGCGACGTGCACGTCGACGGTCCGGGTGCCGGCCACGGCGGCGTAACCCCAGACCTGGGAGAGCAGGTGCTCGCGGCTGTAGACCCGACCCGGCCGGCGCATCAGGAAGGCGAGCAGGTCGAACTCGGTGGTGGTCAGGGTCACCTCGTCCTCGACCACCCAGGCCCGGCGCCGCGCCGGGTCGATGCGCACCGGTCCGACGGTGAGCAGTGGCGTGTCCTCGGGCTCGCCCCGCGCGCGCCGCAGCACGGTCTTCACCCGGGCGACCAATTCGCGCGGAGAGAACGGCTTGGTGACGTAGTCGTCGCCGCCGAGCTCGAGTCCGACCACCCGGTCGACCTCGTCGTCGCGGGCGGTGACGAAGAGCACGGGCGTCCAGTCGCCGTCCGCGCGCATCCGGCGGCAGACCTCGGTCCCGTCGAGGCCGGGGAGGGCGACGTCGAGGATCACGGCCACCGGGCGCAGCCGGCGTACCGCCGAGAGCGCGGCCTCGCCGTCGGTCTCCACCTGGACGCCGAACCCCTCGCGGACGAGGTAGATCCGTTCGAGCTCGGCGATCGCCTGCTCGTCCTCCACCACGAGGACCAGACCCTTCGCGGTGTGGTCCTCGGTCATCGGTGGCGCCTCATCGCTGCCTCCTCGGGTCCGACCGTACGGCGTCACCGTGACCCATCCGGGGTCGACCACGGTCAGCGGGAGGTTCGGGCAGTGTTCGAGCGCGATTCGCTCGGCCGGTCAGCGGGCGGTCGGATCGTCCCCCCGGTCCAGCGCGTCCCAGAGGTGCCGGTCGGGCACGTCCCCATCGACCGGGTCATCGTCGGGGCCGGCGACGGGGCGGTCTTCGGGACCGCCGGTCCGGCCGCCGCCGGCGGTGCCGACGACCGCGTGCTCGACCGGGGCGTCGTAGCGCGCGCCCATCGCCGGCCAGCGGGAGCCGCGAACCACGATCAGCACTCCGGCCGCGGCGAGCAGCAGCGCCCCGATCAGCACGACGACCACCGTGCCCTGGTGGGTGGCGGCCGCTATCCGGGCGTGCGCCGGTACGCCGACGACCGGCCCGGCGCCGGAGAGCAGCGACTCGGCCCGGGCGGAGGTGATGCCGCCGAGTGCCGCCCCCGCACGGGTCGCGGCGAGGACACCGGCGGCGGCGAGCAGGACGCCCACGACGACCCGGCCGACCGACCGGGTGGCGAGCAGCGCGACGACGCCGGCCAGCCCGACGATGCCCAGCGCCGTCAGCAGCGGTTCGGCGGTGGAGCCGCTGATCACGTGGACCAGCGGCGGCAGCGGCGGGGTGCGGGGCGCCGTGACGGTGACCCACGGCCGGCCGGCCAGCACCAGCATGAGCGCGGCACCGACCGCTCCCCCGGCGATCGCCGCCATCAGTTCCCGGCGACCGGCCGGCGCTGCGGTCACGACGGCGGCCGCAACTTCTGCGCGGTCGCGATCGCCCGAAGCACGGCCTTGGCCTTGTTCTGCGACTCCTGCTCCTCCGCGGCCGGGTCGGAGTCGGCGACGATTCCGCCGCCGGCCTGCACATAAGCCACCCCGTCGCGCATCACCGCGGTGCGGATGGCGATCGCCATGTCGAGGTCGCCGGCGAAGTCGAGGTAGCCGACGGTGCCGCCGTAGACGCCGCGGCGTACCGGCTCCAGCTCGTCGATGATCGCCATCGCCCGCGGCTTGGGCGCACCGGAGAGGGTGCCGGCCGGGAAGCAGGCCGCGAACACGTCGTAGGCACTGCGGCCCGGCGCCACCTCGCCGACGATGGTCGACACGATGTGCATCACGTGGCTGTAGCGCTCGATGCCCATGAAGTCGATGACGTCGATGCTGCCCGGCACGCACGCCCGGCCGAGGTCGTTACGGCCGAGGTCGACCAGCATGACGTGCTCGGCGCGTTCCTTGGGGTCGGCCATCAGTTCGGCGGCGAGCCGCGCGTCCGCCTCCGGCGTCTCCCCACGCCACCGGGTGCCGGCGATCGGGTGCAGCATCGCCCGACCCTCGGTGACCGTGACCAGCGCCTCCGGCGACGACCCGACCACGTCGGTCCCGTCGGGGAGCCGCACGAGGTACATGTACGGGCTCGGGTTGGTCGTGCGCAGGACGCGGTAGACGTCGAGCGGTTCGGCCGCCGTACGCATCTCGAAGCGCTGCGACACGACCACCTGGAACGCCTCGCCGGCCCGGATCTCCTCGATGACCCGGCGTACGGCGGGACCGATCCCCTCCGGTGAGTTGGAGGTGTAGTCCGGCTCCGTCGGCTCGAGCACCGCGACCCCGGCGGGCGTCGGCGCGGTGAGCGCCCGACCCATCGCGTCGAGCCGGGCGACCGCGTCGTCGTAACACCAGTCGACGTCGCCTGAGCCGCCGGAGTCGCCGGGGAACGCGTTGGCCACGAGCAGAATCGACCCGTCGTCGTGGTCGAGCACGGCGAGGTCGGTGGACAGCATCATCGCCAGTTCGGGGAGCCCGAGGTCGTCCTTGGCGTGCTCGGGCAACCGCTCCAGTCGCCGGACCGCGTCGTAGCCGACGTAACCGACGAGCCCGCCGGTCAACGGCGGCAGGTCGGGCAGCCGCGGCGAGCGGAGCCGTTCGACGGTCAGCCGCAGCGCCTCGAGCGGGTCGTCGGGCAGGTCGGCGAAGACCGGCTCACCGAGCCATGCGGTGCGGCCGTCGCGCTCGGTGAGCACCGCGGGGCAGCGCACACCGACGAAGGAGTAGCGCGACCAGGAGCGGCCGTGCTCGGCCGACTCGAGCAGGAACGTGCCGGGACCGCCGGCCAGCTTGCGGTAGACGCCGATCGGCGTCTCGCTGTCGGCCAGCAGCCGGCGGGTCACCGGGATGACCCGGTGGCTGCCACTCTCGACGAGGCCGCGGAAGGCGTCCCGGGCCGGCGACGCGGATGCGGTCATCGCGAAGTGGCCACCGGCTCGCCGACCTGGCACGGCAGGACGTCGACGTCGAAGCAGGTGCGGTCGCCGGTGTGGCATGCGGCGCCGATCTGGTCGACCTTGACCAGCACCGTGTCGGCGTCACAGTCCAGGGCGACGGACTTGACCCACTGCTGGTGACCGGAGGTCTCCCCCTTCACCCAGTACTCCGACCGGCTCCGGCTCCAGTAGGTGCACCGGCCGGTGGTGAGCGTGCGGTGCAGCGCCTCGTCGTCCATCCACCCGACCATGAGGACCTCGCCGGTGTCGTGCTGCTGCGCGACCGCGGGGAAGAGTCCGTGCTCGTCGCGCTTGAGGCGGCGGGCGATGTCGGGATCGAGGTGCGAGGGACGGGCCATGGACCCCATTGTGCCGGGTCGGCCGTCCGGCGCCGCGTCCCGCCTCGGTCGCGGACCCGCCTACGATCCGGGCGTGACCACCCACTCCCGCCAGGAACGCGAGGCGCTGGCCGATTCGCTCCTCGACGTCGGCCCGCACGCCCCCACCGTCTGCGACGGCTGGACCGCCGCGGACCTCGCCGCGCACGTCGTCGTACGCGAACGCTCCCCCGTCGCCGGGCTGGGCATCGTGGTGCCGCCGCTCGCCGGCGTCACCGCGCGGGCCATGGACCGGCTGCGCACCTCGCAGTCCTACGACGCCCTGGTCGAGACGCTGCGGCAGGGCCCGCCGCGCTGGTCGCCGTTCGGCGTGAGCTCGGCGGTGGAGGCGGCGGCCAACACGATCGAGATGTTCATCCACCACGAGGACGTGCGCCGCGGCCAGCCCTCCTGGGAGCCGCGCGACCTCGATCCGGGGCTGGAGGCGCTGCTCGCGCGACGGTTCGCGTCCAGTGCCCGGCTGATGACCCGGCACGCGCCGGTCGGGGTGCGGTTCCGGCTGCCGGACGGGACCGTCGTACAGGGCAGGTCGGCCAACCCGACCGTCGTCGTATCCGGGCCGGCGGGCGAACTCACGCTCTACGCGTCCGGCCGCCAACGTGTCGCCCGGGTCGACGTCGACGGCGACGACGCCTCCGTCGCTGCCCTCGCCGGTGCCCGCCTCGGCCTCTGACCGGGACCGCACGGTCCGCCGGCGCAGCCGCCGAGGAGGGCCGGCCGGGTGGACAAAACCCACTACTAGTGGGTTTTGGGCAGCTCTGGCGGCGTGTCGTGGACCAGAAGCCACTACTAGTGGGTTTTGTCCACGGGGGCGCGGCCCCGGCGCGCGCCGTCCCAGGTTACGGGCGGGCGTAGTGCAGGGTGTCGGCGGCGACCTCGACGGCGTCGGCGACCCACGGGTCGGTCAGCGACCGGTCGTCGACGAGCCGTACGGCGTCCGCCGCCCGCTCCCACAGCGCGACGCAGGTGTCGCCGGTGAACCAGCCCTCATAGGAGATTCCGTCGGCGGGCGTCGCGTCGTAGAGCGCCCGGGCGACCTGCTGGGTGAGCGCCCGGTCGCGGCTACGCAGCGCGCCGGCCGGCCGGCCGAGTTCGACCGCCGCGTCGCCCCGGGTGTCGGCCAGCCGCAGCGCGCGGTCCAGTTCGATGACGGCGAGCCGGTGGCTCGGCAGCGGATCGACCCAGCGGTCGTCCCCGAACGCCTCGGCCACGGCGCAGCGCAGGCTCTCCGTCGCGTAGAGCACGCCGTGGTGCGGATGCCGTCGCGCCGGGCCGGCCGGATGGTGGTCGAACCGCCCGGCGCGGTGCGGTCCGAAGTAGCGGAACTTCGCGCCGTCGGCGTAGAAGCGGGCGTCGTAGATCCGCAACCACCGGTTGTGCTCCGGTACGTCGACCAGCCGCGGCCGGCCGGGAAAGGTCACCGAGAGCCGACGGCCGTCGCGGCCTCGATCACCGCGTCGACCTGCCCGCGGCTTAACCGCTCGAGCGGGGTCTCGTCGTCGAGCTGCCGGGACGGCAGGGTGAACCACCGCACCCGACCCACCAGCGAGCGTTCCGGCAGCGCGTGCCAGACGTCGAGGACGCCGTCGGTGAGGGCGTCGCCGGTGAACTGCCAGTGCGGGTAGCGCCAGTCGCCGCGGTGCCGGAAGGCGACGAGGTCGTCCTTGCCCCGCCGCTTGGTCACCGCCGCGGGGCTGATCCCCAGCCGGGCGGCGACCTCCGCGGTGGACAGCGAGTCGCGGACCAGATCCGCCCGCACCTGCGCCGCCCGGGCCAGGTTGCGGGCGCGCGCGGCGGCCACCTGCTCGGGCTCGGCGGCCGGCACCTGGTCCGGCAGCGCAGTGGGGCGGGCCCGCTGGGAGAGGGCGAGCACCCGCAGGAAGGCGTCCTCGAGCTCCCGCCGTTCGGTGTCGGCGAGGTTGTCGAGCAGGCCGGCGAGGTCGGGCAGCCGGTCGGTCAGCGCGGTCATGACCCCAGTCTAGTAGCGCTGGTAGTCACCTGACCAGCGCAACCAGCCCAACAGCCGGCACCCAGCGTCAACGCACCTCGACGCCGTCGGCGCGCAGCGCCGACTTGACCGTCGCGATGGAGATCTCACCGAAGTGGAAGACGCTCGCCGCGAGCACCGCGTCCGCGCCGGAGTGCACGGCCGGCGAGAAGTCGCCGACCGCCCCGGCGCCGCCGCTCGCCACCACCGGGACGCCGACCTCCGCCCGGACCGCGGCGATCATGTCGAGGTCGAACCCGTCCCGGGTGCCGTCGGCGTCCATGGAGTTGACCACGATCTCGCCGGCGCCGAGGTCGACCCCCCGGCGTACCCAGTCCAGCAGGTCGAGGCCGGCGGACTGCCGGCCGCCGTGGGTGGTGACCTCGAAGCCGCTGGCCACCCCGTCCGCCCGCCGGGCGTCGACCGACAGCACGACGCATTGCGCCCCGAACCGCAGCGCGGCTTCGTGCAGCACCTCCGGGCGGGCGACGGCCGCCGTGTTGAGCGAGACCTTGTCCGCGCCGGCCCGCAGCAGCCGGTCGACGTCGTCGACGGTGCGCACCCCGCCGCCCACGGTCAGCGGGATGAAGACCTGCTCGGCGGTCCGGCGTACGACGTCGAAGGTCGTCTCCCGCGCGCCGGAGGACGCGGTGATGTCGTAGAAGACCAGCTCGTCGGCGCCCTCGCGGTCGTAGGCCCGGGCCAGCTCCACCGGGTCGCCGACGTCGACGTTGGACAGGAACCGCACGCCCTTCGTCACCCGGCCGGCGTCCACGTCGAGGCACGGGATCACCCGTACGGCGACGCTCATCGCGCCCGGGCCGCGGGACTCACCGCGCGCCTGCCCCGGTGTAGCCGTCCACCTCGACCTCGACGAGCAGCTGCGGGTCGATCAGACCGGCGACGACCACCATCGTGGCGGCCGGCCGGATCGCGCCGAAGGTCTCCTGATGGGCCCGGCCGACGTCGCCGGCGTGGGCCCGGTCGACGACGTACATGCGGGTGCGGACGACGTCGGCGGCGCCGAGCCCCGCCTGACGCAGCGCGGACAGCGCGATCTCGATCGCCGTACGAGCCTGCTGGTAGGCATTCCCCGCGTGCCGGACCCGGCCCTCCACCGTGGCCGTGCAACCGGAGACCAGCACCCACGGGCCGGCGCAGACTGCCCGGGAGTAGCCGATCGCGTCCTCGTACGGACTGTCCGACGAGATCCGCGCGATCGCACTCATCCGGCACCGACGGCGGCCAGCGCCTCGGGCAGGGTGAAGGCACCGGCGTAGAGCGCCTTGCCGACGATCGCGCCCTCCACCCCGATCGGTCCGAGTTGCGCGAGGGCCCGCAGGTCGTCCAGCTCCGCCACACCGCCGCTGGCCACGACCGGGCGCGGCGTCGCGGCGCACACCTCGCGCAGCAGATCGACGTTGGGCCCGGTCAGGGTGCCGTCTCGGCGCACGTCGGTGACGACGTAACGGGCACAGCCCTCGGCGTCGAGTCGGGCGAGGACCTCGAAGAGGTCGCCGCCCTCGCGGGTCCAGCCGCGTCCGGCCAGGGTGTGGCCGCGTACGTCGAGGCCCACCGCGACCCGGTCGGCGAACTCGCCGATGACCCGCTTGCACCACGACGGGTCCTCGAGAGCGGCGGTGCCGACGTTGACCCGGGCGCAGCCGGTCGCCAGTGCCGCGGCGAGCGACTCGTCGTCGCGGATCCCGCCGGAGAGCTCGACCGCGACGTCGACCCGGCGCACCACGTCGGCCAGCAGGTCGCGGTTGGACCCGCGGCCGAACGCCGCGTCGAGGTCGACGAGGTGGATCCACTCGGCCCCGGCCTGCTGCCAGGCCAAGGCCGCGTCGACCGGGTCGCCGTAATTGGTCTCCGTACCGGCCTCGCCGCGGACCAGGCGCACCGCCTTGCCGCCGGAGACGTCGACCGCGGGCAGCAGGGCGAAGGGCACGGCGGGACTCCGGGGATCGGACCGGGCGGGGGTACTCCTTGGCAGGCTAGCCAACGCGGTGCGGCCCTGTTCGGGCACGGTGAGCTCGCTGCGGGCCCGCGGCCGGGTCGAGGGTGCCCACCCAGTTGGCCAGCAGTACGGCGCCGGCGTCGCCGGACTTCTCCGGGTGGAACTGGGTGGCCGCGAGCGGCCCGCGCTCGACGGCGGCGACGAACCGCTCGCCGTGGTGGGCCGTGGTGACGATCCCGTCGGTGTCGGTCGCGGCGTAGGAGTGCACGAAGTAGAACCGCGTCCCCGGGGCGATGCCGGCGAAGAGCCGGCTCTCCGGCGGGGCGTCGACGGTGTTCCAGCCCATGTGCGGCAGGACGTCGGCGTCCAGTCGGCGGACGACGCCGGGCAGCGCGCCGAGGCCCGCCGTGCGGACCCCGTGCTCGTCGCCGGTGTCGAAGAGCACCTGCATGCCCACGCAGATGCCGAGCACCGGCCGGCCCTCGTCGAGCCGGGCCCGGACGATGTCGCCGCCGCCCACCGAGGCGAGTCCGGCGGCGCAGGCGGCGAATGCCCCGACCCCGGGGACGACGAGGCCGTCGGCGTCGCGCGCGGCGGCGGCGTCGGCGGTGACGGTCACCTCGGCACCGGCCCGGGCCAGCGCGCGTTCCGCCGACCGGAGGTTGCCGGAGCCGTAGTCGAGGACCACCACCCGTGTCATGTCAGACCAACCGGAGGATGCCGCCGACGACGGCGAGCACCGCGCAGACCGCGAGCGCCACCGCGACGATCTGTCCCCGCCGCGCGCGGCCCTCGCCCTTCGACTGCTGCCACACGCTGTAGGCGCCGCCCAGCAGGAAACCGCCCACGACGATCAGCAGCGTCGACACCTAGAGCGTCCCCTTGGTGCTGGGTACGCCGACCACGCGCGGGTCGGGCGCCGCCGCGTCGCGCAGCGCCCGGGCCACGGCCTTGCACTGCGCCTCGGCGATGTGGTGGGCGTCGCGGCCGGAGAGCACCCGCACATGCAGCGCGATCCGGGCGTTCTGCGCGAACGACTCCCACATGTGCCGCACGAGCGTGCCGGGGAAGTCGCCGCCGATGACGACGGTCTCCATGATCGCTGGCTCGTCGTGCACCAGGTAGGGCCGGCCGGACAGGTCGACGGCGACCTGCACGAGGCACTCGTCCAACGGGACCAGCGAATCGCCGAACCGCCGGATGCCGGCCTTGTCGCCGAGCGCGATCTCGAGCGCCTGCCCGAGCGCGATCGCGGTGTCCTCGACGGTGTGATGCGCGTCGATGTGGACGTCGCCGTCGGTGCGCACGGTCAGGTCGAACCCGGCGTGCCGGCCGAGCTGGCCGAGCATGTGGTCGTAGAAGCCGACGCCGGTGGCCACGTCGGTGACGCCGGTGCCGTCGAGGTCGAGCTCGACCAGCACCCGCGTCTCGGCGGTGTCGCGCTTGACCTGCGCGGTGCGACTCATCCGGCAATCCTAGGTGACCGCCGGATGTCGTCGACCGCCGAAAGGAAACTGTCCACTTCGGACGGCGTGCCGGCGGTCACCCGGAGCCAGCCCGGCAGGCCGACGTCGCGGATGAGTACGCCGCGGTCGAGCAGGCTCTGCCACATCGCCGCCGAATCGCCGAATCCCCCGAACAGCACGAAGTTGGCGTCGGACTCGACGACGTCGAAGCCGCGCTCCCGCAATGCTGACTCGAGCAAATCCCGCTGGGCCTTCACCTGTTCCACAGTGGACAGAAGCGCCGGCGCATGGGCGACGGCCACCCGCGCCACCGCCTGCGTCAACGCCGACAGGTGGTAGGGCAGCCGCACCAGCTGCAGGGCGTCGATCACCGCCGGATCGGCGGCGACGTATCCGACCCGCAGCCCGGCCATGGCGAACGCCTTCGACATGGTGCGGGTCACCGCGAGCCGCGGATTGCCCGGGAGCAGGGTCAACGCGCTCGGCGTACCGGCGCGGGCGAACTCGTGATAGGCCTCGTCGACCACGACCATCCCGGCTGCCTCGGCGAGTACCGCGTCGACCACGTCGAGGCCGAGTGCGGTGCCGGTGGGGTTGTTGGGTGAGCAGAGGAACACCACGTCGGGCCGGTGCTCGCGTACCTGCGCCGCGGCGTAATCCGGCGACACCGAGAAGTCCCCCGCCCGGGACACGTCGATCCAGGCCGTGCCGGTGCCGGCGGAGATGATCGGGTGCATCGAGTACGACGGCGTGAAACCGAGCGCCGTGCGCCCCGGGCCGCCGAAGGCCTGCAGCAGTTGCTGCAGCACCTCGTTGGACCCGTTGGCCGCCCACACCTGGGCCGGGGACAGATCGTGCCCGAGGTAGCGCGTGAGATCCGCCCGCAGCTCGACCGCCTCGCGGTCGGGGTAGCGGTTGAGACCGGCCGCGACACCGGCCACGGCGTCGGCGATCGCCGCGACGAGGTCGGCCGGCGGCGGGTAGGAGTTTTCGTTGGTGTTCAGCCGCACCGGAACGTCGACCTGTGGCGCGCCATAAGGCGATCGGCCCCGCAGGTCGTCGCGCAGCGGCAGCTGGTCGAGCGACGTCACCGTGCGCTCCGCCGGTCGCGGATCTGCACCGCGGCGGCGTGCGCGGGCAGATCCTCCGCCTGCGCCAGGGCGACGACGTGCCCGGCGACCCCGGAAAGCGCTGCCTCGTCGTAGTCGACGACGTGCATGCCCTTGAGGAACGTCTGCACCGACAACCCGCTGGCGTGCCGGGCGGTGCAGCCGGTGGGCAGGACGTGATTGGACCCGGCGCAGTAGTCACCGAGCGACACCGGCGAGTGCGGCCCGACGAAAATGCAGCCGGCGTTGACGATCCGCCCGGCGACCGCGCCGGCGTCGCGGGTGATCACCTCGAGATGCTCTGCGGCGTAGGCATTGGCGACGTCGACGCCCTGGTCGAGGTCGCGGACCAGGACGATCCCGGACTGTGTCCCGGTGAGTGCCGTGGTCACCCGCTCGACGTGCTTGGTCGCCGCGACCTGCGCGGCCACCTCGGCGTCGACGGCGGCGGCGAGCGCCTCGCTGTCGGTGATCAGCACGGAGGCGGCGACGGTGTCGTGCTCGGCCTGGCTGATCAGGTCGGCGGCGACGTAGGCCGGGTCGGCGCCGTCGTCGGCGAGCACCGCGATCTCCGTCGGACCGGCCTCGGAGTCGATGCCGACGACGCCGCGCAGCAGCCGCTTGGCGGCCGCGACGTAGACGTTGCCCGGACCGGTGACCATGTCGACCCGGCGGCACTCGTCGGTGCCGTAGGCGAACATCGCGACGGCCTGGGCGCCGCCGACGGCGTAGACCTCGTCGACGCCGAGCAGCGCGCAGGCGGCGAGGATCACCGGGTGCGGGCGGCCGCCGTACTCCCGCTGCGGCGGTGACGAGACGGCGAGCGAGCGGACTCCGGCGACCTGCGCGGGTACGACGTTCATCACGACGCTGGACGGGTACACCGCCAGCCCGCCCGGGACGTACAACCCGACCCGAGCGACCGGGATCCAGCGTTCGCTGACCGTGCCGCCCGGGACGACGTCGACCTCGGTTGCCGCCCGGCGTTGTGCCTCGTGAACGATTCGGGCGCGCCGGATCGATTCCGTGAGAGCGTCGCGCACTGCGGGGTCGAGCTCGTCGAGCGCGCGCTGCAGCGCGGCGGACGGCACCCTCGGGTCGGCGACGTCGACGCCGTCGAAGCGCATCGTCGCCTCACGCGCGGCGGCGTAGCCGCGCGCGGCCACGTCCTCGACGAGCGGAGTCACAGCTTGCAACGCCGCCCCGACATCAACCTCGGCACGAGGCAGCACTCGCCGCAGCACGGATGGCCGGGGTGCCGCGGTTGTCCACAGCGCCGACAGTTCGATACGCCGCATCACGTCCTCGAAGCTTACGGGCCGACGGCCCGACCATGCGGGCTACCGTGGACCTGTGGCCGATGCCGCGCACGAGGTCATCCCGATCTTTCCGCTCGGGCACGTGCTCATGCCCGGCTGCACCCTTCCGTTGCACATCTTCGAACCGCGCTACCGGGCGCTGCTCGCGGACGTCACCGCGGACGACGGTCCCGGGCACTTCGGGGTCGTCGTGATCACGCCCGAGCGTGCGTCCGCGGAACCCGAACTCGCCGCCGACTACGAGCCGATCGGGACGCTGGCCCGGGTGCTCGAGGTGCACCCCGGCCCCGGCGGCACCTCCGCCGTGCTGACAGGTGGCACCCGCAGGTTTCGGGCGCACCGCATCGTGGACTCGCCGGCGCCCTACCTCGAGGCGGAAGTGAGCTATCTCGAAGAGGTCGCCGGGGCCATCCCGCCGAATCTGCCCGACGCGACCAAGGCATTGGCCACCGAGTACTCACGGTTGATCGCCGTGCTCACCGGCGGCGAGGCGGGGTCTCGTGATCCCTACCCGGACGACGACATCCTGTTGTCCTACCGACTGGCGAGCGAGGTACCGCTACCCACTGAGGATCGTCAGCAACTACTGGAAGACGCGGACGCCGCGATCCGGTTGTTGCACGTCCGGCAGGTGATGCGACGCGAGGTGGCCTTACTACGGCACACCCGGACCATCGCGGTGTCGCCCGCCGTCCTGCAGATCGCTCTCCGCCCGGGCTGACGGATCGGCTTGCGCCGGCAAGGACGG
>DASXJE010000165.1 GCA_036497565.1 Mycobacteriales bacterium | reverse complement strand
CTGTGGCTCACCTCCGATCACGTGGTCGAGGTATGTCGTGCACGGTTCGGAGTGCCGGCGGAGCAAGCGATATTGCTCGCCGAGGGGATGCTCAACCAGACATGGCGGATTTCCTGTCCCGACCACGACCGGGTCCTGCGCGTCGGACGGGAGGAGCGGACGACCGAGCAGGTCGCCTACGAATATGCCGCGGCGTCCGCGTGGGCGACGGTCACGCCACAGCTGGTGGTCGCCGAGCACGACGAAGCACCGGTCGTCGACGGGCACACCCTGACACTTTTCCCGTTCGTCGAAGGGATCTCCGGGACCGGGGTCGCCGGACCTGAACGGGCACGACAGCTCGCGCCCGTCCTCGCGGCGATGCACCGGGCGTCGCTGGCGCTCGGGCTCGGGCAGCGACCGGGCTTCCATGCCGTGGACGAATCCCCGCGGTGGTTCGGATGGAGCCACGCCCGGGCGAGGATCGTCGAACGGTTCGGGCGCGGACCGGACGTCACCGGCCCGAGCGCTGTAGTCGACCGGACGATCGAGCACCTCGACCGGCTATTGGATCGATGGCAGGCGACGGGTCACTTGTCCATGCGCGCCACCGTGCATGGCGACCTCAATGCCCGCAACCAGCTCTACCGCGACGGCGTTCTCGTCGGCATCATCGACACCGATGAATGCCGACTGGAGCCGTTGGTCTGGGACATCGCCCTCCTCGCCCACAGCGAACCCGACGTGTCCCCGCACACCGTGTGGCGGGACTACCTCGCCGCCGACGGCCCGCTGGACCCGGCTGACCGGGAGATGCTCGCGCCATTCGCCCGCATCGCCGCGTTGAGCGAACTCACCTGGTTGACCGACGACGCCGGCATCGCGACCCACCTCGCCCTCCGCAACCTCACCGACATAGCCCACCAACTGGCCGAAGGCGGGAACCGCGGGGGATGAACGCAGCCCGCCTTGCAGGTTCGATACAGGCGACATTGGTGGAGGTAGCCTGCCCGAGTGGTCGGAATCCCCCAGGACTTTGCATTGAGCGTCGCCGAGCGTGAAGGCGAGCCCGGTCGGGTGTGGATCGAGTCACTTCCGGATCTGATCGACGAGTTTCTGCTCCGGTGGCGATGCACCCCGACCGCGCCGATCAGTCGCGGCAAGGTTGGGGTCATCGTCCCCGTCCAACGTGCGGACGGCGTGCCCGCCGTCCTCAAGATCTCGTTCACCCACCCTGGCAACAGGTACGAGGCGGAGGCCTTCGCCACCTGGAACGGGCGAGGCGCTGTCCTGCTGTACGAACGGGACGACGCGCAGTTCGCGATGCTCCTGGAGCAGGCCGAATGGCAGACACTGGACGATCTCGGCGACGTCTACCAGGCAACGGCAGCGATCGGTCAGCTCGCTCGACGACTCGCCGTTACGGCTCCTCCAAACCTGCCCCGGTTGGCGGATCGAGCCGACGAGTGGGACCAGACTCTCCGCGAAGACACCGAGACGCTGGGCCATCCGCTATCGGAACATGCGTTGGGCGCGGCTCTTGCGACGATCCAGGACCTCGGCCGTGGACAGCCCGAGACCATGGTCCACGGTGACCTGCATTTCGGGAACGTCGTTCGTGCACAGCGCGAGCCCTGGCTTGTGATCGACCCAAAGGGCCTCGCCGGCGACCTTGCTTCGGACTCGTTCAGAGTTCTTGTTCGTGGTGCCGAGAGCCTGCTCGCTGCTGACAACCTGGAAGCGGAGTTGCTGCGCCGTCTATCGATCTTCGCCAAGGCCGCAGAGGTCGAACGCGAACGAGTGATCCGGTGGGCGCAGCTTGACTCAATGATCGGCGCCTACTACAGCCGCAAGTTCCACGCCGCGGCGTGGATCACTCACGCGCACGACCAGGTGACCGAGCTTCTGGCCAGACATCTGTAACTCCCAAAGATCAGGATGTCTTGCCCGATACCTGCCGCGGCCATCCTCCCGCCCTGGCCCGAACAAGCTTGGCCACGTCCGGGATGCTGCGATCGTCGGTGTTTATCCAGAAGTCCGCGCAATCGTTCTGCTCCAGCTCGTGGGACAGCTGAATCGCACGCCGGTGAAGCTTTTCGATCCCGTCTCCTCGTTCGCGGCCGCGGCGAACGATCCGGCTTCGTAGCTCGTCGCCACCGGCCGTCAGACGGCAGAGAGCTGTGACGGCTCCAGGGATCGCGGCGGCGTACATGGCAAGGCCGTCTCGGTTCTCGATCACTCCGGCGGCGATCAGACAACGCGCGCCAGCGCGCTGGAAGTTCTGCCACACCGACGTAAGGTTCCGCGCCTTGAGCCGCTCGTTGTACGGGTCGTCGTCCGGGACGGGCCAGCAAGCGCCCAGGAGGTCGATGTCGACCAGAGCGGGCTGGTGACCTTCGTCGACGAGCTGATCGAAGATCTCCCACGAGACCGTCGTCTTACCGACGGCTGGCGGCCCCGACAGAACCAGGAACGGCACTGGCTTCGCATGGTTGGACATCGTCGGCGAGCCTAAGCAGGATCACTTCTTGTCGAACGCGTCCTTGACCTTGTCACCGGCCTGCTTGAGGTTGCTCTTGGACTGCTCGCGCTTCCCCTCGCGCTCCATCGCGTCGTCGTCGGTGGCGTCGCCGAGCTTCTCTTTGCCTTTACCAACCGCTTCTTCCATCTTGTGCTTGGCCTTGTCTGAGTCCGCCATGTGGCCCTCCCTCAATTGGTGTTCTCCTGAGTGTTATGCCCTTCCTGAGCCTGGGCTAAGCGTCCCTGCCCCAGACGCTTCAACTGTCAGTTGCACGCGGTCGGTGTAGAAGGCCACGTGGTTGGCGATGGCCGCCATTGCCGGGTGTGGAGTTGGGTAGGTCCAGACGGCATCCACGATCTGTCGACCGTCAGCCAGCACGACGTCGTAGTAGGAGGCCTCGCCCTTGTAGGGACAGTAGGTTCGCGTGCTGCTTTGGCGAAGCGAGCCGGGAATGACATCGCCGAGAGGGATGTAACTCACCGGCGAGTACTCGGCCTCGCGCAGGGTCAGCGCGGCCGTGGTGTCGGCGATGACGGTATCTGCGACGCGCACGACGACGCGGCGAGCATCGGAGTCGATGGTGATCGGGTGGTTCTCGTCTGGGACCAGAATCTTCTTGGCCATGTCTTGCCTCCTGACGGGTCGCGACCTGCGACGGTTCCTGGTGAGAGTGACGGAAGCTCAGATGGCGCTGCGGCCGCCGTCGACCGGGAAGACGGCACCGGTGACGTAGCCGCTCTTGTCGGAGGCGAGGAACGCGATCACCTCGGCGATCTCCTCCGGTTGGGCCGCACGGCCCATCAGGGTGGTGCGGCCGAGGGTCTCGATGCGTTCCGGTTCGGCGCCGTTGCTGAAGACCGGTCCTGGCGCGACCGTGTTGACCCGGACGCCAGCTGGACTGAACTCCGCCGCCCAGGCCCGACTCATCGCAGTCAACGCGGCCTTGGTCGCGCCGTAGGCGGCACCGCCGGCGAGCCCAACGCGGCCCGCCATGCTGTCGACGCTAATGATGCTGCCCCGGCCGGCCTTCGCCATCCGCGGCGCCACCGCGGCAACCAGCTGGTAGGCGGAGCGGACGTTGCTGGCGAACAGCCGGTCGAACGTGTCCGTGTCGAGTTGGTCGGTCGGCCCGAACCAGGAGAAACCGCCGTTGTTCACCAGCACGTCGACCTCACCGGCTTCGCTGGCGAGCCGCTCGACGTCGGCGGCGTCGGACAGGTCGGCGGCAACGAACCGTGCGCGCCCACCGGCTGCAGTGATTTCCTCGACCGTCGCAGCGCCGCGCTCTGGGTCCCTTCCATGAATGACCACGTCGAAGCCGTCGCGTGCGAGGGCGAGCGCGGTCGACTTGCCGATACCGCTGGTGGACCCGGTGACCACGGCGGTCCGGTTATGCAGGTCCTGATCCATGCTCTGTGCCATGGCCCCTCCTTCGATTGGGTAGACCTGTCTGTCTGGTCTTGCGAGAACCATAGACAGGTCTGTCTACTCATGTCAACCGCAGCCGACGCAGTCATTGGCCGGGCACCGACCTGTGCGGTAAAGTAGACAGGTCTGTCTGAAGGAGGTGGGCCGGTGAGCGTCACCGCAGCGACCCCGTCCGAGGGCCGGACTCCCGCACGGGAGCGACTGCTGGCCGCCGCCGACGAACTGTTCTACGCCGAGGGCGTACAGAGCGTCGGCATCGACCGCATCATCGAGCACGCAGGCGTGGCGAAGGCATCGCTCTACAACTTGTTCGGGAGCAAAGAGGCGCTCGTCAATGCCTACCTGGAGTCCCGCCACCGCAGCACCCTCGAACTGCTCAACGCCGCCGTCGGTCGCCACCGCGACCCGCGCAAACGACTCCTGGCCGTCTTCGACGCACAAGGCGAGCTCTTCACCGACCCCGGCTTTCGCGGCTGCGCCATCGTCACCGCCACCGCCGAAGCACCCGACGGCAGCATTATCGACAAGGCCGCCGACGAATACCGGGCGGAAATGCAGGACCTGCTCACCGACCTCGCCCGAGCGGCCGGCGCCGCCAGTCCGGCAAGGCTCGCCCGCCAGCTTCACCTGCTTTACGACGGCGCCGCCGTCGCCGCCCGCATGGACCACGACCCGTCCATAGCGCGATGCGCGCGCGTCGCGGCCGAGGTGCTGCTGGACGCGTCACTCTAGCCAAGCACCGGCTGCTTGACGGGACATTGCGCGGCACCGAGCGCAAGCCCTCGCGGATGTTGTCGTTGTGGGGCATGGTGGGCGGATGTCTGGCCCATCAGAGCGCGGTCGCCGGTCTGGACAGCGCGCGGAGTCCTCCGGTCCGAACCTGGACGAGCTTCTCGCGCACATGGGTCCGAGCGGGACCGCGCTCGTGACCTGTGGCGACTTGGTTTGGCAGAGCGGGGATGTCGACGCACCGTTCGTGATCTACAGCATCACGAAGTCGGCAATCGCCGCTGCATTCCTGCTACTCGAACAGGAAGGCGTGCTTAACCTCGACACATCCATCGGTTCCGCGCTCGGGGACGGCCGCTTCGACGCCTCCCTCCGCCAACTCCTCACTCACAGCAGTGGGATCCCGGACTACGGGCGCGTACCCGCCTACCAGTCCGCGGTGTACGCGACGCCATCGCAACCCTGGTCGGACGAGCGGTTCCTCGAACATGTCATGGCGGCGGGCCAGGACTTCGCACCAGGCGAAGGGTGGGCGTATTCCAACACCGGTTACCTTCTCCTCCGCCGTGTCCTGGACCAGCACGGCGGACTGGCCTCGCTGCTGCCGGCTGTGGGGTTCAAGGCTGCGAGCGTCGCGGAGAGCCTTTCCGACTTCGATCGCGCAGTCAGCGCAACGAGTCGCCAGCTCGGCGACGGCATCCACCAGGTAGCGGGCCGCTATCACCCTGGCTGGGTGGGACACCGGACCGCCGTGACGACGGCGCGCGATCTCCACGGCTTCTGGAGTACGCCGCCGGCCCAGTTCCTCGACCCGGCGACACTCGTGCCGATCGGCCGCGATGCTCCCGGGTTTGTCCGGGCCTGCTATGGCCTGGGCGTGATGGCTGACCCGGGCAACCCGCACGGCTTGGTCATCGGGCACGGCGGGGGCGGACCCGGCTATTCGGCGGCTGTGTTCGCAGCACCCCAGCACGATGCTGTCGCAATCGTTCTTGAGCCGAACGAGAACTTCCCGGGGCAAGAGTTGGCACGCGACTTGCTGACCGCGGCGATCGCTCAGAGCTGACGCCCCCGCGGTGTCAACCGTCGACGAGGAGGCCGCGGAGCGGTCCTTGAAGGCGTTCGCTGCGTCGGGACACGCCGGGCAGCATGCGGAGTCGGTGGGTGGCGGGTTGGCCGGATTCGGCCCGGTGGAGCTGCTCTTCGGCGATCGGTCGCCAGAGCGAGTCGATCACCTGCGCGGGGTCGCCGGCGACCTGGTCAGCCGGTCGTTGCAGGTGCTCGGCCCACAACTGGAGTCGGGTTTGGCGGGCGAGCGCCCGGTCACAGGTGGCGATGTTGACCTCAGTGTCGTTGAACAACGAATGCTCGTTGAGGTTGGCCGACCCGAGGGTGAGCCATTCGTCATCGATGACGGCGATTTTCGCGTGTACGTAGAGGCGGCTGGTCCGGTTCTCCTCGTGCGAGTAGATGGTGGTGGCGAGCACCCGGTCCGGGCCGGCGGCGAGGAGGCGGCCGAGCTGCCCGCGGGTGGTGTCCGCGCCGTTATTCGGTCGGCTCGGGAGGACGAGGAGGACCCGGAAGTCGTCTCGCGGGGGGTTGCGTAGTTTTTCGCACAACAGGTCGACGACCTCCGTGGACCAGAGGAACTGGTTCTCCAGATAGACCAGCCGCTCCGCGCGCCGTAGCGCCTTCAGGTAGGTCTCAGCGATGCCGAACTTTCCGGACGGAGCGAACCGGTAGGTGTTTTCGGGCACCGTCCTTGTCAGCTGGACGGTCACGTCGCCGGCGGGCGGCGGCGGCGCAGGTGAGGTGATCGCCTCCTGGGCGACCTCGGTCCAGCGGGCGGCGAAGTGCGACGCGACGTCGGCGACCACCGGCCCGCGCAGTTCGACGGCGCCATCATGCCAGCCGAGTGCGCCGCGGGGTCGATGAGAAGTGTCGTCGTACCGGTCGCCGGAGAGTGCGGTCATGTCGATCCCGCCGACGAAGGCGACCTCGTCGTCGACCACGATGACCTTCTCGTGGTGGCAGTGCAGTGACCGCTCCCGGGCATCGAGCACACACGCGATCCGGCTGTCTCGACAGAACTCGTCCCGGGCGGCCTCTGCCATCTTCCGTGTCGGTTGGAAGAGGGGGACGGGCGGGCCGGCCCACATCAGCAGTCGGACCGGCAACCGGTCGGCGAGGTCGGCGAGTAGGTCCCGCAGGAGCGGGCCGTCCGGGTTGCGGGTGAGCCGGAAGTCGGGGCTGGTGTGCCAGCCGGAGATGTGGACGTGGGATCGGGCGGCCTCCAGGGTCGCCGCGATTGCGGTCAGGGCCGCGGCGCCGTCGACGTGGATGATCATCGAATTCCCGTCGCGGGCGGGGTAGTCATCGCTCGCCCAGGGCGTCGAATCCGAGGCTGCCAACGCTGGGGAGCCGAGACGGCGCAACCGCCGCCGATGGTGTCCGCGGGTCGCCGCCTCCACCCGATCCCCGACGATCCCGTCGAGCCGGTCCACCAGGGGCATCGGGTTCACGGCCAAAGCATGCCATCCCCTCCGGGAGGTCGGTACGGCGATGCGAAGGTCGTCGTCGACCCGTCGGCGTGCGGCGTGAGCCGAGCCCGGCCCGGGAGCCGGTGCCCGTCCCTACTGCACGAGCAGGCAGAAGGGATGGCCGGCGGGGTCGGCGAGAACGAACAACGGCTCGTCCTCGTCGGAACTGCGGTCGTAGAGAAGTGTCGCGCCCAGCTGTTCGGCGCGGTGTCGTTGGTGTTCGAGCTCGTCGATGTCGCCCACTCGATAGTCATGGTGCATGTGTTTGGGGACCTGGTGGGTGGGCCAGGTGGGTTTGGCGAGCTGCGGAACTTGTTGGATGGCAAACACACGACTGCCCTCGGAGTTCAGCAGCACGAGCCAGTCCGCATCGTCGGGACCTCCGCCAGGCTTCTCGTCGCCGGGCCGGTAGCGGAGCCCAAGGAACTCGCGGTAGAACTCCGCGAGGCCTCTGCAGTCGGTGGCGTCGATGGCGGTGTGCATCAGGCTCGGGTACTGCGTCACGGCAAACCTCCGGAGTGTTGGCGGGCGACAACAGTGTGGGCGTATGCCTGCCCGGTTCGGCCAGTCTTGGACTTCGACTGCTGACGGCCTCAGGCATGCTTAGAGTGCCCACTAGCGGTTCGAAGACGTGAAACACAAAAGTGTATTGATCGGAAGTCATGAGCGACTTTGCTCTCCGGGTCCGTGCCCTGATCGCTGCAGGCGAGGGATACCAGCGAGCCTTTGCGACCGCTGTCGGGCTGGGCCGGACCGAGGCCGCCGCACTGGGGCACCTTTATCACGGCGGGCCGCAGACCCCGACGCACCTCGCCGGCCGCCTGCAGTTCACGGGTGGCACGGTCACCGGGCTCGCCGATCGGATGGTGACCGCCGGTTACGTCACTCGTACGCGTTTCCCGGAGGACCGACGCAAGGTTCTTCTCGCTCTCACCCCGGCCGGCCGGAGGCTGATCGAGCGTGGCTTCGAGGTCTTCGCCGCGGAGGTTGAGCGGGCGGTTGGCAACACCTCATCGGCTGTGCGCGATGAGGTTTCGGCTGTACTGGATCGCATCACGGTGTCGCTCGAGGCCAGCGCCGACACCTTGGCCGGCGATACGACGCCTGAGGAGGTGAACGGCTTCACGTCCGCGCCGGGTGGCCTTTGATCCGCCGCGTGGGTCTTGGCGTGGGCATGATGGCGGGCTCAGGTGGCTTCGGGGTCGGCGCCGGAGGCGGCGCACCCGACGCGCCGAGCGCCATGCGGCCGACCTGCTCCACTTCGAGCATCTCCTCGGCCACCCGATACCCAGTCACTGGGGATGGTCTACCT
>DASXJE010000164.1 GCA_036497565.1 Mycobacteriales bacterium | reverse complement strand
CGGTCCGGGAGTTGCTGGCCGACTCCGGCGCCCGGCGGGAAGCGCGCCGCTTCGCCCACATCATCGACATTCTCGGCGGCGCCGCGACGGCGACCAACCAGGTCGCTCACCTTCATGCGCTGCCCAACCATTCCCAATCGGATTGTCGGACCTCTACCGTCAGATAGTGAATCGCGACGAAGGGGGAGAATCTTCATGGCAACGACAGACGCCACGCGTACCGGCTTGGTCACCGACGAGATGCGCGCACAGTATGAGACAGAGGGATATTTCGTCCTCGAGAAAGCGCTCAGCGACGAGCAGCTCGAGTTGCTTCGCGGCGGCGCGCAGTACTCCATCGACAAGCTCGACGCGAGCTTCGACGAGGCCGGCGTCGACCGGATCGGAATCAACGCCAGGGGCAAGCGCTACTTCAGCAGCATGATCTATCAGGACCGCCCGGAGCTCCGGCGCTTCCTGTTCAGCGACCTGATGGCGCAGATCTGCCGGGCGACGCTGGGGGAGGACGCCTACCTCTTCTGGGAGCAGTACGTCATCAAGGGCACCGATCCCGATTCGAGCTTCGCGTGGCACCAGGACTCGGGCTATGTCCATGAGGACCACGAGCCCTATCTCACCTGCTGGATCGCTCTCGACGACGTGACGGAGGAAAACGGCGCGGTCTATCTGCTGCCCTACTCCCGCTCGGGGATCAAGTCCTACGTCAAGCACATTCCCGATCCGACCCTCGGCGACCGCATTGCGTATTTCGGGTCCGATCCGGGAGTCCCGATGACCGGATCGGCGGGCACCATCGTCGTCTTCTCCAGCGTCGTCCTGCACCGCAGCGGGCCCAACCTGACCGACCGCCTGCGCCGGGCCTACCTCGCGCAGTACTCCGGCGAGGTCATCAAAACCAAGGACGGCACCGGCCCGTGGGGTTCGTTCGAGCAGTTCCTCGCCGGGAGCCAGATCGTCGCCAAGACCTGAGGCGGCTCCGCCGCGGCAACCTGAGCAGCGACGAAATCTCCAGGCGTCAGCGACGTCAGGCTGGGTAGACCTCACCCGTTGCGACCGCACAGTTCGCCTGTGCAACCCTGGACGACCGGGCCCGGATGAGGCAGCCGACGCGCCCGCGCCGTTCCGCGTCGCCACTTGCCCGGGACGGCCGGCGAATCAAATCATGGGGAGGAACTTTCGTGTCATCGGTCCGCCGACTGCGCTGCGCTCTGGCCGTCGTGCTCGCCGGAGCACTGGCCGCATGCGGGACCGCCGCCGAACACCACAGCGCCGCTCCCACGCATCGGGCGACGACCCACCCGCCGTCGGCGACCCGGACCCCCAGCACTCCGCCTCGATCGCACCTGCCGCGCCCACACCGGCCGGCCCGTACCACGACGCCGACGACTCCCGCCCCGCGACCGAGACCGGTGCCGCCGCTGCCCGGCGGGGGGACCACCCTCTTTCCGCAGCACCGGATCGTCGCCTACTACGGGTCGGGCGACAGCCCGGGACTCGGAGTGCTCGGGCAGGCAGATCCGGAGACGCAGTGGAACCGATTGCAGTCCCAGGCCGCCGGATACCGGACGTCCGGGCGCGCGGTGATTCCCGCCTTCGAACTGATCGCCGAGACGGCGCAGGCCTCGCCCGGGGCGGACGGGCTCTACCGCAGCCGCGCGGCCGACTCGACGATCGCCCGCTACCTGGCGACCGTACGGCGCCATCACGGGATGCTGATCCTCGACATCCAGCCCGGTCGGTCGGACTTCCTGACCGAGGCGCAGGCGTTCGCGAAGTGGCTGGACGAGCCGGACGTCGGGCTGGCGCTCGACCCCGAGTGGCGAATGGGGCCGGGGCAGGTGCCGGCGCAGGAGATCGGCTCGGTGTCGGCCGGGGAGGTCAACACGGTCTCCGCCTGGCTCGACCGCCTGGTGGCCCGCCACCACCTGCCACAGAAGCTCTTCCTCATCCACAAGTTCACCGCGTCCATGATCACCGATCAGGAAGCGCTCGCGGACCGGGCGCACCTCGCGGAGGTCGTCAACGTCGACGGTTTCGGCACGCAGACGGACAAGCTTGAGAAGTACCACACCTTCGCCGGCGAGACGAAGTTCCCCATTGGTCTCAAGCTCTTCTACCGGCAGGACGTGGACATGTTCACACCGGCGCAGGTGCTCGCACTCACCCCGGCCCCGGACGTCGTCGACTACCAGTAGGTCCGGCGCGGTAAGAACAGGGCAGTGGGCCCCGGTCGACCTGCGACCGGGGCCCTTCTGCCGATCAGACCTTGGCGGTGTCCGCCCGGGCGAACCACTCGAGCTCGGAGTGGTAGACCCGCGGCGCCGAACGCTCGGTGCGGTCCGGGGCCGCCCACTGCACGCCGTTCGCGATGACCTTGCGGACGTCGGGGTGGTGGTAGACCGGGAACGCCTGGTCGCCCGGGCTGAAGTAGAAGATCCGCCCGTGGCCCCGCCGGAAGGTGCAGCCGCTCCGGAACACCTCGCCGCCGGAGAACGAGCTGATGAAGACCAGCTCGTCGGGCGCCGGGATGTCGAAGTACTCGCCGTACATCTCCTGCTCGTCGATGATGATCGGGCTCGGGATCCCGGCGGCGATCGGGTGCGACGGGTTGACCGACCAGACCAACTCGCGGTCGCGGGACTCGTCGCGCCAGCGCAGGGTGCAGGTCGTGCCCATGAGGCGCTTGAAGATCTTCGAGAAGTGCGCCGAGTGCAGGGCGATCAGCCCCATGCCGGACAGGACGTGGCTCTCGACCCGCTCGACGATCTCGTCGGACACGTCGTTGTGGGCGGCGTGGCCCCACCAGGTCAGGACGTCGGTCTGCTCGAGAACCTCGTCGGTCAGCCCGTGCTCGGGCTGGTCGAGGGTCGCGGTCCGGACCGTCGCCCGGGGCCCGAGGTTTTCGGCGATCCCTGCCGCCACTGCGTTGTGCATCCCGTCGGGATAGAGAATGCGCACCTCCTCGTCCCGGTGCTCGTGCACGTTCTCGCCCCAGACCGTGACGCGGATCGGTGCGGAAGAGGAGTTGGCCGAAGCGGCTGTCATGCGCTGCTACCTCCAGGGTGGGTTGATGCTGAGAAATGTACGGCGTCGGCTGGTCGGCCCGATCAGGCACTGTCCCGAACGACCAACGTGGGCTGGAGCAGAACGCCCTGCTGCGGGGGCCTGGCCCCGGAGAGCTGCCCGACGATCATCCGGATCACCGAGCGACCGACCTCGTCGAGCGGCTGACGGAGACTGGTCAGGCCGGGAGCGGCCAGCTCGGCGGCCGGAGAATCGTCGAACCCGATCACCGCGAGGTCACGACCGACCTCCATCCCGCGCTGCCGGGCCGCAGCGAAACATCCGAGGGCTAGCACGTCGCTGGCCGCTACAACCGCGGTAGGTGGCTCGTCGGTGTCGAGCAGGCGCAGCGCGGCGGAGGTGGCGTCGTCGACGGTATTGGCGGCTCTCGCGATGGCCGCCCGGCCGGGCAGTTCGTGCTTGCGCAGTGCCCGCCGCCAGCCGCTGACCCGGCACTCGCCCGGCGCAGACCCGCTGGGCCAGCCCAGAAAAGCGATCCGTCGGTGGCCGCGGTCGACGAGATGGTCGACCGCCGCCATGACCCCCGCCTCGCCGTCGACGTCCACCCACGGCTGGCCGGCTCCGGCCACCTTCACCCGGCCGAAGCTGGCGAACGGC
The DNA here is from genome assembly GCA_036497565.1 of Mycobacteriales bacterium. Classification (NCBI taxonomy): domain Bacteria; kingdom Bacillati; phylum Actinomycetota; class Actinomycetes; order Mycobacteriales; species Mycobacteriales bacterium. Next base: position 16,785 of record DASXJE010000164.1, on the reverse strand, counting down.
GCCTCGAGTCGGCGAAGCCACCCGGGCCGCTCGTCACCATGGTCGACGCCGGACAGGACGAAGCCGTCGACGCTGCCGGTGCGCAGCATCTCGGCGTACGTCGTCAGCTCGTCGGCGGTGTCCCGGGGCGTGAAGAGCAACAGCGAATAGCCCTCACCCTGTGCAGATTCGGCAAGCGAATGCAGGAACTCATCCATCACCGCACTGGCCCAGTGCGGCCGGTTGGGGTCGATACGGTAACCGATCTGACGCGACACGTGGGTGCGCAGCGATCGCGCCGCCCGGTTGGGTTCGTAGCCCAGCTCGTCGATCACCCGCTGAACGCGAAGCAGGGTGGCCGGGTGCAGCCGCTCCGGGGCGTTGAGCGCATTGGAGATCGTCTGCTTCGACACTCCAGCAGCCCGGGCGACCGCCGCGATGTTCGGCCCCGTGGTGCTGGAATTCGGTCTTATCACCGTCCCTCACTTGTCTACATGTAGATCGAGGCCGGGAGCGATGGCCGACACGCTGATCGTGCCGTCATCGATCCGCGCGGAGAACGGCTTGCCGGCCACCGTCAGGTTGTGCACCTCGACGGTCTCGTACGGCGCGGGTTGCAGCGGAGCGACAACGACCGCACCGCCGGGGACATCGGGTCGAAGTCCGAGAAGCGACTGCAGGATCGAGATTCCGGCCGTCGCTGCCCAGGCCTGCGGCCGGCACGCGGAGGGATACGCCAACGGTGCGCGTCCGGTCGCGTGCTGCTCGCCGGCGAAGAGCTCCGGCAACCGGTAGTCGAAGGAGGGCGCTGCGCGGACGAGGCCGGACAGCAGCGAGGCCGCCTGCTCGTGGTGGCCGGTCGCGGCGAGCCCCGCAATGGTGATCGCCGTGTCGTGCGGCCAGACGGTTCCGCAGTGATAGCTGAACGGGTTGAAGCCCCGCGAGTCGGCGCTCAAGGTCCGCAGCCCCCATCCGCAATCCATTGCGGGGGAGCCGATCCGCTCGGCGACTAAGCCACATTCCTCGGGGTCGAGTATCCCGGTGCCGAGCAGATGCCCCATGTTCGACGCGACACCGTCGACCTGGTTCTTTTCCGCGTCCAGGGCGATCGCCGGATAGGGCCCGATGTCGTCCGTGGCCCAGAAACTGCTGCGAAAACGTCGCCGAAGGGTCGCCGCCCACGCCCGCCAGCGGTCGGCATCGGGACGGTGGAACGCGTCGAGTAGCTCGGCGCCGCGAATCGCCGCCTCGTAGGCGTATCCCTGCACCTCGCAGAGCGCGATCGGTGCCTCGGCGAGGCGCCCGTCGGCGAACTGCACCGCATCACCGGAGTCTTTCCAGCCCTGGTTGGCCAGACCCCGCGTGCCGGACTGCCGGTATTCGATGAAGCCGTCGCCATCGGCATCGGCGTCGGTGGACAACCAGTGCAACGCCCGCTCGGCTGCGGGAAGGAGCTCGGCGACCTCCGCCTCGGGCAGGCCCCACCGCCATGCCTCGGCGAGGAGGGTGACGAACAGTGGGGTGGCGTCGATCGTCCCGTAGTACCGCGGCGGGAGGAAGGTCGACGTGTGTCCCTCCGGCCGCAGCTCGTGCATGATCTTTCCGGGGGCCTCCTCGGTCTCCGGGTCGTACCGGGTGCCCTGCCGGCGGGCCAGCGTGCGCAATGTCCCGGCCGCGAGTTCGGTGCCCAAGGGCAACAACATGCGCGCGGCCCAGAGCGAGTCGCGGCCGAACAGGGTGAGGAACCACGGACTGCCGGCCGCCAGGAAGAGGTCCGATGTCTGCGCCGGATCGGCGAGGAGCAGGGCATCGATGTCGAGCAGGCTCTGCCGCACGAGATCGGGCAATCGGCTGTCGCTGCACCGTACGCGGGGGACTCTCCACGGGGCGGGAACCGCGGGCGCCGCGACGGTGACCGGACGGTCGGCAGCAGCCTTCGCCGTGATGTGCAGGTCGACCGTCCACTCCTCACCGGGGGCCAAGTTCACGGTCCACTTCAGGGCTCCGGTGTTCCGGTCGACGTTCTCGGGGGACTTGGTGACCTCGAGCGTCACCGTCAGCCCGTCCGACGGAGACACCCATCGCCAGCCGTCGCGGATCGCCTCGGCCGCGATTTCGGCCGGTCGTTGCCCGCGCCGCACCTGCCCCATCTCGGCGAGGTCGCTGCCCGCGGCGATCTCCACCGGGAGGTCGACGCTGACCCGGCCGGCGTTGGTGATCCGGATCGACTCGCCGGCTGGAAAGGAGCGCCGGATCCGTTCGACGATGACGGTCGGGTCGGCGCCGTCCGCATCGGCTCGGACGATTCCGACGAAGCGGGTGGTCGGCCCGCCGACCGGGTCGCCTCCTACCGGCTCGGGCTCCCGGTCTCCGATCCGGAGGACCAAGCGGCTGAGCAGGCAGCGCTCCTGGTCGTAGAACCCGTCGATCGCGACGCCGTGCAGCTGCCCGTCGACGCCCGACATGGCCAGGGCCGGTGCGTCGACGCCGACGACGGCACCGTGCACACGGGGTGGCTCGTTCACCGATCGTCCTCCCTCTCGGGATGGGGCCGTGTCGCGCGCAAGCAAGCCTGGGCGCCTCGCGGGCGCGGCCTCGGATTGCCGATCAGCGGATGCTTCGATCCGACGCGGGGCGCGAACACTACAGCCCCACGACCCCCGCGGCTAGCGTCCAGTCACGGTCGATTTGCCAAAACCTTGTTACAGCATGGACACGTCGCCTTGACACGGCTGACTTGAAATGCTTGGCTTCCGGATCAATCGACTTGATCGATCGAATCGGCGCTATGAAAGCACATCCGGTACCCGGCCCACCAGGCCTGGGCCAACACCGATCCGACGGTGCGCGACGACGAGCGCCATCGGGGACGGAGGCACGTGGTGAACCCCAGCACCGTAGATCTGCCGGCCACGCCGGCTCCGTCCGGACGGTCAGGCTACTCATAGGCCCCCGCCCGGGCCCCATCGCCACACCGGGGTTGTCATCGTGTCTGTCAGCAGCGAAGATATCTCCTCACCGCGCACCAACAGTTGCCGGCGAGGTCGCACTGACATACACCGTCACACTCGACCAGCCGTGCCAATCGCGCCACCACTCACACCGCCCGCCATGCCGGTCGCATAACCAGCGACCGGAACTGGGCTCCACCTTCGACTAGCCAGACCGCCGGTGCCACCGGGCAATCCCGGCTGCATCCACAGAAGGGACCACACGACCGTGGACGAACGAGGAAACGTTTCCCGCCGGAATTTTCTCTACGGTTCGGCCGTAGTCGCCGGTGGGGCGATGCTGGCCGCATGCAGTAGCGGGAGCAGCAACACCGGCAGCAACAGTGGTGGCGGTGGCGGGTCGGGTTCCGGCGGCGCTAGTACGGCCAAGGGCTCGGCGAAGAAGCCGTTGGCCGCGCCGAAGAGCTTCAGCGAGTCGCCGACGTTGGCCAGCCAGGTGAAGGCGGGCAAGCTGCCGGCGGTGGCGAAGCGGCTGCCGGACAGCCCGTACGTCGTCCCGCACAACTGGTTGGGCAAGGGCAAGTACGGCGGCACGCTCAACATGATGACCTTCACCAGCCAGGGCACCGCGAAGGCCGACTCGAACCGTGAGTTCTTCTACGGCCACTCGCTGCTGCGTTATCTGAACGATGGTCTCGACGTCGGCCCCGGCCTGGTCGAGAAGTGGTCGTCCAACGCCGACACGTCGGAATGGACCCTGCACTTCCGCAAGGGCCTGAAGTGGTCCGACGGCGTCGCGTTCAGCACCGCCGACATCCTCTTCTGGTGGCAGGACATCATCCTGCCGGCCCACTACGCCCAGGTTCCTCCGGACGAGTGCCGGTCCGGCAAGGGCACGCTGTGCAAGATGGCCGCGCCGGACGCCATGACGCTGACGATGACCTTCGACGCTCCCGCGCCGCTGACCGCCGACCGGCTGGCGATGTGGGTCAACGGGGCGATCGGGCTCAACGGCCCGACCTGGGTCCTGCCGAAGCACTACGCCAAGCAGTTCCACCCGAAGTACAACAAGAGCGTCCCGAAGAACTGGGACACCGTCGGAGGCCTGTGGGAGCAGAAGACCGACTGGATGCGCAACCCGCAGTGCCCCGTCCTGATCGGCTACAAGTGCAAGACGTTCGACAACAACAAGGGCGTGACGCTCGAGCGCAACCCGTACTACTGGGCCGTCACCAAGGACGGCGACCAGCTGCCCTACATCGACGAGATTGTCATCAACAACGTGCAGGACGCCCAGGTCGGCAAGCTGCAGGTGCAGCAGGGCAAGATCGACTACTGCCAGGGTTATTTCACCCAGATCGACCTGTCCGACGTCTCGAGCCTCTCGCAGAACAAGGCGAAGGCCGGCACCGACATCGTCCTGTGGGACAGCGGATCGGGCACCGGATCGATCTTCTTCCTCAACCTCGACTACCCGGACGCCAAGCTGCGGAATCTGTTCCGTGAGCCGAAGTTCCGGCAGGCGATCTCCCTCGCCGTCAGTCGCGACGTGATCCAGAAGAGCCTCTACTTCCAGACCGGTTACCCGACGACGGGCACGCTGAGCCCGAAGGCGATCGAGTACCAGGTCAACAGCCAGGGGGTGAAGAACTTCCAGGCCTGGCGCGACAGCTACGTCAAGCAGGACGTCAAGAAGGCGAAGGCGCTGCTGGCCGAACTCGGCCTGAAGGACACCAACGGCGACGGTTTCGTCGAGATGCCCGACGGCTCCAAGCTCACCGTTCGCATCGACTACTCCGCCGACATCTCCCAGACCGAGGCCGCCAAGGACAACCAACTGGTCCAGGACGCGAAGGCGATCGGCCTGCGGATGACCCGGAACCCGGTGTCGCCGCAGTCCTACGCCGACCAGTGGGAGGCCGGACAGTTGATGTCGCACACCAACTGGGAGGTCGGCGACGGGCCCAACAACCTCGTCTACCCGCAGTGGCTGGTGCCGCTCGAGAACACCCGGTGGGCGCCGCTGGAGGGCCAGTACTACGCCGTCCGCGGTACGGCGGCCCAACACACCGAGGCCAATGTCAACCCGTGGAAGCGCAAGCCGCCGCGCCTGGCGCCGGACACGAACGGGCCCATCGCGCAGATGTGGGATCTCTACGACCAGAGCAAGATCGAGCCGGACTTCATGAAGCGGACCCAGCTGGTCTGGAAGTTGATGAAGATCCACGTCGACCAGGGACCGTTCTTCACCGGAACGGTGGCGAACTACCCACAGGTGGTCATCGCCAAGACCGACTTGCGCAACATCCCTCGCAAGGAGAACCTTGCTCAGGGCGGTTTCGTGAACCCGTGGATCCACCCGACGCCGGCGGTCTACGACCCGGAGACGTGGTACTGGGACAACCCGTCGCAGCACACCGCATAGCCACAATGTGTCGTAGGCACGAGATCTGCGAAGGGAATAGCTGACGTGCTGGTCTTTCTCGTGCGGCGTGTGTTCTACATGATCATCACTTTGATCATCATCTCCATCGCGAGCTTTGCGATCATCAACGCGGCTCCTGGGTCAGCGCTGACCCAGGAGATCCAGCGTCTGCGCACGGTTGGTGGCGAGGTGTCCACCGCTCAGATCACCGCGTTGAAGAAGCAGTACGGCGTCGACGACCCGTGGTACGTCCAGTACAAGAAGTGGATCGGCGGATTCGTCCACGGCGACTTTGGAACGTCTTTCGGTAACCATGAGCCGGTCTCGAGCCTCATTTGGAGCCGGCTCGGGTTGTCGATCGCGTTAAGCGTCGGCTCCCTGCTCATCGCCTGGTTAATCTCAATTCCATTAGGCGTCTACTCTGCGACACATCGATATTCGTTATCGGACAATACCGTCACGGTGATCCAGTTCTTCGGTGTGGCGATACCGGAGTTCCTGTTCGCGTTGCTGATCATGACCCTCGCCGCCCGATATTTCGGTACCGACGTCGGCGGTCTCTTCTCCAACGCCTATCAGAACGCGCCATGGAGTGCGGCCAAGTTCGTCGACCTCCTCAAGCACCTGTGGATCCCGCTGGTCGTGATCTCCGCCGGCAGCACGGCCTGGCTCACCCGGGTCATGCGGGCAAACCTGCTCGACGTGCTCAACCAGCAATACGTGCAGACCGCCCGGGCCAAAGGTGTGGCCGAACGCAAGGTGATCTGGAAGCATGCCACCCGCAACGCCCTGCACCCGCTGGTGATGACCCTCGGAACGACGCTGTCCGTGCTGATCTCCGGTGAAGCCATCGTGTCGATCGTCCTGAACCTGCCGACGACCGGGCCGTTGTTGATCCAGTCACTGATCTCCAAGGACACCTATCTCGCCGTCACGCTGCTGATGATGCTGTCGATCCTGCTGGTTCTCGGTAACCTGCTTGCCGACCTCCTGCTGGCTTGGGTCGACCCGCGCGTGCGTACGGCGGAGTAAGGGAGGCCAATCGTGGCGAGCATCCAGGAGACCTTTGCCCCGACCTCGACGGCGCCCGTGGAGGTCGTCGAGAGCGACGTCGGTGAAATCTCGCAGTGGCGGTTGATGGTCCGCCGGTTCCGTAAGAGCAAGCTTGCGGTGGCCAGCATGATCATCCTGGCCATCCTGTACCTCTGCGCGATCTTCGCGACGTTCCTGTCGCCCAACGAGTACGACGTGTTGAGTGCGGCTCAGAAGAACGCGTCGCCGAGTTCGTGGACGTGGAAGGGTGGTCCGGCGATCTGCGGCGTCACCCAGACGCTGGACAAGGCGACCTTCAGCTACAAGTACCAGTCCAACTGCAACAAGGCGATCCCGGTCCACTTCTTCGGAAAGGGCTACCCCTACAAGCTTCTGGGGTTCATCCCGACGACGCGGCACCTGTTCACTGTCGACAAACCCGGGCGACTGCTGCTGTGGGGTGCAGATACGCAAGGACGGGATGTCTTCGCACGGGTGATGCAAGGTGCCCGGGTTTCGCTCACCGTCGGACTGCTGGGCGTGGCGATCGCGACGATCCTCGCCGCCATCATCGGCACGGTCTCCGGCTATTTCGGAGGCACGGTCGATACGTTAATCCAACGTGTCTGTGAGGTCATTCTCTCGGTACCGACCCTTCCGCTGTGGGCGACCCTGGCGGCCGTCCTGCCGCGAGATATGGGCGTCACCGAGCGGTATTTCCTGATCACGCTGGTGCTGTCCCTGGTCGGTTGGGCGAGCCTTGCCCGCCAGGTCCGGGGCAAGGTCATGGCCTACTCCAAGGCCGACTACGTATCGGCGGCCCGTGCGGCCGGCAGCTCGCACAAGCGGATCATCCTCACTCACCTCTTGCCGAACGCGATGAGCCACATCGTCGCGGTCGCGATGCTCGCCATCCCGTTCGCGATCATCGCGGAGACCTCGCTGTCCTTCCTGGGCATCGGGATGCTGCCGCCGGCCGTGAGCTGGGGAGTCCTGCTGACCGACGCGCAGCAGGTGTCGGTGGTGTCCCAGTACCCGTGGATGCTGATTCCCGCGGCGATGGTCGTGCTCGCGGTCACGTGCTTCCTGCTCATCGGCGACGGTGTCCGCGACGCGGTCGACCCCTACGGCTGATCCTCCATGAAGTGCGACAGGGAGAACCAATGACACATGCGGCCACTGACAGCCCGACGACCAAGGCTGCCGACGCCGTCGTCTCGGTACGTGATCTCGAGGTCCAGTTCGAGACCCCGATCGGACTTGTCCGGGCCCTCAACGGCGTGACGTTCGACGTCCCGCGGGGCCAGGTGCTCGGCATCGTCGGTGAGAGCGGATGCGGCAAGAGCGTGACCGCGCGCGCCATCATGCAGATCATCGAGAAGTCCGGGAAGATCGTGAACGGCACGATCGAGCTGAACCGTCCGGACACGGCGACCTCCGAGGACGCGGTCGCATCGCAGATCCTCGCCGACGAGGACGCGGACGCGGAGACGGCGCGGGCGATCAAGGCGGGTCGGGTCGAGATCACCTCGCTGAAGCCCAACAGTGCCGGCATGCGCGCGATCCGCGGCAAAGAGATCGCCATGATCTTCCAGGAGCCGATGAGCTCACTGAACCCGGTCTACACCGTCGGGTCACAGATCGAAGAGGCGATCCTGCTGCACCAGACGCAGGACAAGAAGGAGGCGGCCCGCCGGGCAGTGGACATGCTGCGTCAGGTCGGCATGCCCAACCCGGAGGGGGCGGCGCAGGCCTACCCGCACCAACTCTCCGGCGGCATGCGCCAGCGGGCGATGATCGCCATGGCGCTCTCCTGCACGCCGACCCTGCTGATCGCGGACGAGCCCACCACCGCTCTCGACGTGACGACCGAAGCCCAGATCCTCGAGCTGATGCGCAAGCTCAAGGAAGACATCGGCATGTCGATCATGTTCATCACGCACAGCATGGGCGTGGTCGCCCAGCTCTGCGACGAGGTCATCGTCATGTACCTCGGCCAGGTCGTCGAGCGGGCGAGCGTCGACGAGATCTTCTACCACCCGAAGCACCCCTACACGCAGTCGCTGCTGCGCTCGATCCCCCGGATCGGGTCGGACCGCAAGGTGCCGCTCGAGGTGATCAAGGGATCGGTCCCCGACCCGTACGCGAGGGTTCCCGGGTGTCCGTTCCACCCGCGCTGCCCGGAGTTCATGGCCGGCCGCTGCGACACGAAGGTCCCGGTGGAGATCTCGATGGACGACGACCCGACGCACACGGTGCGGTGCCATCTGTATTACGACGACGACCAGGTGCCGGCCACAACCGCTTCGGAGGCATGAGCGTGGCTAACCACACCGCGTCCCAGGAGGGACCGCTCCTCGAGGTCACTGACCTCAAGAAGCACTTCCCGATCCGTGGCGGCCTGTTGCGCCGGCAGGTCGGCGCCGTGAAGGCGGTCGACGGCGTCAACCTCACCGTCGACCGCGGCGAGACCATGGCTGTGGTCGGCGAGTCCGGCTGCGGGAAGAGCACCACGGGCCGGACCATCCTGCGGCTGGAGCAGCCCACATCGGGTGAGGTCGTCTTCCGCCACTCCGAACTCGGCCCGGTGGACGTCGGGACCGCCAACTCCCGCGTCCTGCGGCAGATCCGCCCGCAGATGCAGATCATGTTCCAGGACCCCTTCTCCTCCCTCGACTCCCGCATGACCGTCGGACGGGTGATCGCCGAGCCGCTGATCATCAACAAGGTGGCGAAGGGCAAGCAGCTTCGGGACCGGGTGGCCGAGCTGCTGACCCTGGTCGGCATGCGGCCGGAACACGCCAGCCGCTACCCGCACGCCTTCAGCGGTGGCCAGCGCCAGCGCATCGGCATCGCCCGCGCCATCGCGCTCAACCCGCAGCTGATCATCTGTGACGAGCCGGTGTCGGCGCTCGACGTGTCGGTGCAGGCGCAGGTGCTCAACCTGCTCTCCGACCTGCAGCGGAAGCTCGACCTGACCTACCTGCTGATCTCCCACGACCTCTCGGTCATCGAACACATCGCCGACCGCGTCGCCGTCATGTACGTCGGCCGGGTCGCCGAGGTCGCGACGACCGACCAGCTGTTCTACACGCCGAAGCACCCCTACACCGAGGCGTTGCTGTCGGCCGTGCCGCAGCCGGATCCGCGGCACCGCACCCGTCCCACCATGTCCACCGCCGACATTCCGAGCCCGGCCAACCCGCCGTCCGGCTGTTACTTCCATCCGCGTTGTCCCTACGCGCAGCAGATCTGCTCGGAGGAGACGCCGGTGCTCCGGGACGTGGGCGGCGGGCAGCAGGCCGCCTGCCACTTCGCCGAGGAGTTGACGCTCAAGGGCGCGGTGATCGGTTCGATGGACGCCCAGGGCGACCGGACCACGCCGACCTCGGCCGCCGCCGGCGGCGCGGGAAGCCAGTCGATGGCCGGCGACCGGAGTGCCGACGCGTGATGGCTCCGTCCAAGCCCCGCAGTGGGCTGCCGATGTTCACGGGCATCACCACCTACCGGGACTCGCTGGGACGGTTCAGCTTCCGGCACCCGTCGGACTGGATCGGCGACGACCTCGCCGACGACCGCGAGGGCGTGATCATCCGGCCGGAGCCCGACGACCCGGACACCTATTTCGCGGTGTGGGTCGCCCCGCTCGAGGCGGGCGTCGTCGCCGACGACCTGCCCGAACTCCAGCGGGGATTCGACGACGGGCTGCGGGCCCTGCCCGACGCGGTCGTCGAGTCGTCGCAGGAAGACCTCTACGGCAACATCATCAAGCTCGATCGGCTGCTGACCTTCACCGAAGCGGGCACGACCCGCAAGCGGCGGGTCTGGGGTATGTACGTCGACACCTGGCAGGTCCTGATCAGTTTCCAGGGCTCGGTGCCGGCGGAGTACGACTACTGGCTTCCGATGGGCAACTACTGCTACGCGACGTTCGAGCTGCCGGAGGCGCTGTGGTTCGCCACCGACCCGGAGTTGCAGGCGAAGTTCGGCAAGCCGTCCGGCTCGGAGCAGCAGTAGCCCACTTCGGTCAGGCCCACTCTGGTTAGGCCCACTCCGGTCAGGGTTGGAAGCGGTAACCCATCCCTGGCTCGGTCAGCAGGTAGCGCGGCCGGCTCGGATCCGGCTCCAGCTTGCGCCGGAGCCGGGCCATGTAGAGCCGCAGGTAGTGGCTCTCCTTGGTGTACGCCGGCCCCCACGCCTCGGTGAGCAGCTGACGCTGGCTGACCAGCTTGCCGGGGTTGCGCAGCAGGATCTCGAGCAGATGCCATTCGGTCGGGGTCAGCCGCACGTCATCGCCGTCCCCGCCGGCGTGGCCGTCCGACCCGGCCGGAACGACGCGGTGCGCGGCCAGGTCGACGACGAGGGGACCGAGTTCGACCCGCGGCTCCGCGGGAGACACGGTACGGCGCTCGGTAGCTCGCATCCGGGCGAGCAACTCGCCCATGGAGAAGGGTTTCGTGACGTAGTCGTCGGCGCCCGCGTCGAGCGCGTCGATCTTGTCCGACGAGTCTGTGCGGCCGGAGAGCACGATGATCGGGGCGGTGGTCCATCCGCGCAGCCCGTCGATCACCTGCCGGCCGTCCATATCGGGAAGTCCGAGGTCGAGGAGGACGAGATCGGGGGCCTGGTCCGCGGCCGCCGCCAACGCGGAACTGCCATCGGCGGCCGCGACGACGTCGTAGTGGCGGGCCCGCAGGTTGATGGTGAGGGCGCGGCGGATCTGCGGTTCGTCGTCGACGACGAGTACGCGGGTCACGTGAGGCTCTCCCAGGTCGGCGCCGGCACGGCACGCACGATGGGCTCGGCGGCCGACAGGGCGAGCACCATCGTCAGGCCGCCGCCGGGAGTGTCCTCCGGGGTCAGCGTCCCTCCCATCGCCTCGACGAGCCCGCGGGAGAGCGCGAGCCCCAGCCCGACGCCGGTGGTGTTGTCGTGGTCGCCGAGGCGCTGGAACGGCGCGAAGATGCGCTCCCGCGCGTCCGGCGGGATTCCCGGACCCCGGTCGACCACGCGCAACTCCACCCGGTCCGCGACGCCGCTCGCCGTCACGATCGGGGGACCGCCGCGGGCGGCGTGCCGCAGCGCGTTGCCGACGAGGTTCACCAGGACCCGTTCGAGGAGGGCGGGATCGGCCTGGATCTCCGGCAGCTCGGCCGGGACCACGACGCGCACCGACCCGCCGTCGGCCCCGATGTCGTCGAGCGCCCGCGGCACGATCTCGTCGATGGCCACCGGCCGCCGGAAGACCGGGAGCACGCCTGCCTGCAGCCGGCTCATGTCCAGCAGGTTGGTGACGAGGCGGGTCAACCGGTCGAGTGATTCGTCGGCGGTCGCGAGAAGTTCCCGCTCGTCCTCCGCACTCCAGCTGACCTCGTGGTCACGCAGGCTGGTGACGGCCGCCTTCGCCGACGCGAGCGGCGTACGCAGGTCGTGGCTGACCGCGGCCAGCAGGGCGGTGCGGGAACGATCGGCTTCGGCGAGCGGCTTCGCGCTGGCGGCGGCTTCGGCGAGGCGGCGCTGTTCGAGAACGCCGGCGGCCTGAACGGCGAACGCGGTGAGGACTCGCTGGTCGGCGGCGGACAGGATCCGGCCGGACAGCGCCAGCCGGTAGTCGTCGCTGACGGGCACCACACTGTCGGCGATGTCCGGCGCGACGCAGGGCGGACCGCCGCTGCACGCCACGACGTCCCACCGGTCGCCTTCGGTGAGATCGGCCCGGCTCCGTCCGTCGGCGTCGATGGGCCGTCGCAGCAGGGTGACCGACTGCATCGTGAAGGTCTCGCGGAGGCGGTCGAGCAGGGCCGGCAGCGCCCGCTCTCCCCGCAGCACGCTGCCGGCGAGGACGGCCAGCGTCTCCGCCTCGGCGGTCGCGCGGGCCGACTGCCGGGTCTTGCGGGCGGCGAGGTCGACCACGATGCTCACGGCGACCGCCACGAGCACGAAGACGGCGAGCGCGATGATGTTGTCGCGATCGTCGATGGAGAGCGTGTGCTGCGGCGCGGTGAAGAAGTAGTTGAGCAGCAGGAATGCGGCCACGGCGGCACCCAGCGCGGGATAGATGCCGCCGATGAGCGTCACGGCGACGACCACCAGCAGATAGATCAGGATCTCGCTGGGCAGCGCGAGCTGGCCCCGGACGGCGGCGAGCACGGCAGTCAGGGACGGTAGCGCGATCAGTGCGACGGCGGCCCCGATCAGCCGGCGCCGCAGGGACAGGCCGCCGCGCAGCGCCGGCAGCCGACCCTCCGTGCCCGAGCGCTCGTGGGTGACCATGTGGACGTCGATGTCGCCCGAGCGGCGGGTGACCGATGCACCGACCCCGGGTCCGGTGAGGAAGTGCGCCCACCGGCCGCGTCGACTCGTCCCGAGCACCAGCTGCGTCGCGTTCTCCGCCTTGGCGAAGTCCAGCAGGGCGGTCGGGACGTCGTCGCCGACGACGTGGTGGTAGCTCCCGCCGAGCGACTCCACCAGGATGCGTTGCTCCTCCAGGATGGTTTGGGACGCTCCGGTCAGGCCGTCGCTGCGGGCGACATGGAGGGCGAGCAGATCGCCGCTGCCGGCCCGGGCCGCGATCCGGGCGGCCCGCCGGATCAGCGTCGCACCCTCCGGGCCACCGGTGAGCGCGACCACGACCCGCTCGCGTGCCTCCCAGGTCTCGTCGATGTCGTGCAGTGCGCGGTACCGCTGCAGGCCCTCGTCGACCCGGTCGGCGAGCCAGAGGAGAGCGAGCTCGCGCAGTGCGGTGAGATTGCCGACCCGGAAGTAGTTGGCCAGCGCGGCGTCGACCTTGCCCGCCGCGTAGACGTTGCCGTGGGCCATCCGGCGCCGCAGCGCCTCCGGGCTCATGTCCACCAGCTCGATCTGGTCCGCCGCCCGGACGACGGCATCCGGGACGGTCTCGCGCTGGACGACGCCGGTGATCCGCTCCACGACGTCGTTGAGCGACTCCAGATGCTGGATGTTGACGTTGGTGATCACGTTGATGCCCGCGTCGAGGAGCTCCTCGACGTCCTGCCAGCGCTTGGCGTTGCGTCCGCCGGGGACGTTGGTGTGGGCGAGTTCATCGACGATGGCGACCTGCGGGTGCCGCTGGAGTACGGCGTCGACGTCCATCTCGGTGAATTCGGCGTCCCGGTAGCGGCGGTGCAACCGTGGCACGATCTCCAGCCCGGAGAGCTGCTCCTCGGTGCGGGGGCGACCGTGGGACTCGACGTACCCGACGACGACATCGGTGCCGCGGGTGACGCGGCGGCGCGCCTCGCCGAGCATCGCGTAGGTCTTGCCGACGCCGGGCGCGGCGCCCAGGTAGACCCTGAGCAAACCTCGTTTGCCGCCCATCGTGAGCTCTCACCGCCTCCCAGACCAGTGTGTGTGCTGGAGTCACCTGGGCGCCACATCCGCTCCGGGTAGGCGGTCGGTATATACGCACCTGATACGGCCCCGCGGTCCGACGTGGGTCAGCCGGGATCACGGCATCCGACCACATGGGGCAGACCCATACATACCGGAAGGTGCGTCCCGCGGCCGGCGGTGGTGGCTCATCCGCCGAGGGTGAAGACAGCGGAACCGTCGCGATGGACCATCGGGCCTGGTATTTCACCGAGGAGGCGCAATGGGACTCTGTCCGGTCGACGTGATCATTATCGGCTTTCCGGGGAACAAGTTCAGTGGCCGCATCGCGCCGGCGGTGATGGAACTCGTCGACAGCGGCACGATCCGGGTCATCGACCTGCTGTTCGTCAGCAAGGACCTCGACGGGGTCGTCACGACGGTCGCCGCGGCCGACCTCGACCCGGAGACCGGGCCGAAATACCTGGCCATCGACGTCCTCGTGCCGGGCGCGCTCGGCCCGGAGGACGCGGACGAGGTCGGCGGGGATCTGGAGCCGAACAGTTCCGCGCTGCTGATCGCCTTCGAGAACGTCTGGGCCGCGAAGGTGGTCGACGCCTGCCGGGAAGCTGACGCCGTGGTGATCGACCAGATCCGCATCCCGGCCGACGTCGCCGACGCCGTACTCACTGCCGGCTGACCGCGACGCCGTCGCGAACTGAGAGGAATGACATGGGACTGCTACGCATGGCTGCGCGCACCGCGGTCGTCGCCGGGACGGCCACCGCTGTGTCCGGACGAGTCGCACGCCGACAAGCCGGGCGCTACGACCAACAGGCTCAGCAGCAGGAGCCGCAGGCCGAGCCGGCCCCCCAGCAAGCCGCTCCTGCCGCGCCCGCCGAGGATGCGGACATGGCCAAGCTCAAGGAGCTGGGTGAGCTGCACAGCCAGGGGGTGCTGTCGGATGAGGAGTTCGCCGCGGCCAAGGCCAAGATCCTGGGCATCTGACGACGGTTCGCGCAACGGGACCGAACCGTACGGACGACTGGCCGGGGTGTACGACGAGATCGTGGTGGACCCCTGCCACGCCCGCTGGGCCGGCTACCTCAGCGACCTGTGGACTTCGGACCCGACCGCCGTGCGCAGCGTGCTGGACCTGTGCTGCGGCACCGGCCTGCTGGCCGCCGACCTGATCGCCCTCGGCTATCGGATCGTCGGCGTGGATTGCTCATCTTCGATGCTCGCCCGAGCCCGCCGACTACTGGGTCCGGACCCGGTCCTGGCGCAGCAGACCCTTCCCGACCTGACGATCGACGGCGTCTTCGACGCGGCGGTCTGCACCTTCGACGGGTTCAACTACCTGAGTCCGGCCGATCTGGGTACGACGATCGCCGCGGTGGGCCGCCGGCTCCGACCCGGGGGCTGGCTCGTCTTCGACCTGCACACCGACGCGATGATGGACTTCACCAGGTCCCACCCGGTCGTCGAGGGTGCGGCTGACGGAAACCGTTTCGCGCTCAGCAGCGTCGTGGATGTCGGCGCCCGGACCTGCGAGACACGCATCGATGTCACCCGCGAACGTGACGGCGACACGTTCAGCGAGCAGCATCGTCAGTACTTCTTCAACGACGCGCAGGTCCGCGGCGCGCTCCGCGACGCAGGCTTCGGGTTGGCCGCCGTCACCGACGAGTACACCGACCTCCCGCCCCATCGATCGACGCTGCGCGCGACCTGGATTGCCCGCTACCTCGCGACCTGATCATCCCGAGCGGCCGCTCAGTAGGCATCGCTTAGTCGGCATCGTGCAGCGGGGGCGCGCTGCCGGCGAACTTGGCCACGCCGGTCCGGTCGAGCACCCGGTCGGGGAGCATCCCGTGGGAGGCACGGCGGGTGAGGCCGGCGACCGGCAGAGTGGCGTCGGAGGCGGCGAAGACCAGGTTTCCGGAGGCCTTGCCGCGCAGCACGTCGGCGTCCGCGGTGAGCACGACGTGCCGGAAGCTCTGCAGCAGCGTGGCCGCCTCACTCCGGGCGAAGGCCAGCGGAGGATCGTCGATCACGTTGAGGACGTAGAGGCCGCGGGGGACCAGGGTGCGGCGTACCAGGGCAATGAACTCAGTGGTGGCGAGGTGGTGCGGCACCGTTCTCCCCTCGAACGCATCACCGACGACGACCTCGGCCGACCCGGGGGAGCGCCGGGACAGCCGCGCGCGGGCGTCGCCGACCTTGACCCGGAGCCGAGCAGAGGTGCGCAGCCCGAGTTGATCGCGGGCCAACTCGACCAGCGCGTCGTCGTACTCGTAGACGATCTGCCGGGATGCGGGACGGGTCGCGGCCAGATAGGAGGGCAACGTGAAGCCGCCACCGCCGAGGTGGGTCACCCGCAGCGGGGCGTCGGCCGGCACGACCAGGTCGATCGCGTCGGCAAGGCGGCGTACGTAGCCGAACTCCAGCCGGGTCGGGTCGTCGAGGTCGACGTAGGAGCACTCGATGCCGTCGAGGAAGAGCAGCCGTCCCGAAGGAGCGCTCGGGTCGCCCTCGACCCGGGCGAGCGAAAAGGTGGTCGGCGCCTCCATCGCCGCGTAGGCCGACGCGGAGTCGCGCCGGCGTCCCTTGCTCTTCGCGTTTCCCACGATCGTCGATGATCCCAGCCGGTGACCTGCACTAGCGTGGCGGGCCGTGACCGTCGACAGCCCCGCTCGCCGCATCGTGCGCCGGGTCGGCGCGCTGTGCTCGGCCGATGCGCGCATCCGGGCCGCGCTCACCTACGGCTCGGTGCCGCAGGGGCGCGACGATGAGTACGCCGACGCAGAGTTCTGGATCTTCGTCGACGACCCCGCCTTCGACGCGGAGGCCTGGATCGGCGAGGTGGCGTCGGCGACGTACACGGTCCGCAACGAGTTCGACGCGGTGGTCGCATTCTTCCCGGGGCTGCTGCGCGGGGAGTTCCACTTCCGTCCGGGCGGAGCCGTCGCGGAGGTGGCGGAGTGGCCGGGGCGTGGTGCCGACATCGAGCGGATGGTGCTGGTCGATCGCACCGGCGAACTGACCCGGATCCTGGCTGCGCTCCCG
>DASXJE010000163.1 GCA_036497565.1 Mycobacteriales bacterium | reverse complement strand
GCGGCCGACGCAGTCAGGCCAGGTCCCCGGCCGCGGCGACGAAGCCGTCGCCGCGGTAGGTGACGGGCGTCGGGTCGAGCCAGTGGACGAGCGGGTCCTTCATGGCGAACGCGAAAAAGTGGTTGCCGGTCGGGTTGTAGTGGCCGATGTAGTAGCGGTCGCAGTACGCCGCCGGATCGAGTGCGAAGTCGCGTGCGTCCGCGGCGTGCTCCTCGAGCATGTCGACCACGGGAAGGCCGGTTCTGCTCAGGTAGTCGAGCAGGACTCCGTCAAATCGGGGCTCACCGCGGAGATGGCGAATCACCGACTTTCCGCTGTAGCTCAGCACGATCAGAAGCTTCCTGCCGTGCTCGGCGACGAAGTTCCGGACCAGATCGAGGGTGTACAGCGTCGACTGCAGTCCATAGTGGACGAGAAGTCGGTCGGCCTGCCGCGCGCGATCCGGACCGGCGAGATCGACGTCGGCTCCCAATGCCTCGGCGAGCGCGCGGAGCGGTTCGATGTCGTCGACATCGATGTCGTTGCGCAGACACTCCAGCTGCACGACCTCGTCGCCGGCGAACAAGGCATCGACCGTGGCCGGCTCACACAGCTGGTAGAGATCGTCCGCGGCCGGCATCGGGTTATCTCGCGCGCAGAAGCGACCCGTCGACACATCCAGACGCACATGCGGCCACGGGTTCGCGTGCATCATCGACCGGATGTTGGCGCCCATGGCCGACCGGAAGCCGGCCAGCCGGAACCACCGCGCTGCGTCGAGGTTTCGCACGTGGTCGTCGTCGTAGATGTTGAGGACGACGTACGGCGCGCCCAGCTCACCCTGCTCGATGTGGCGGAGGCGGCAGAAGGCCTGGTAGACGCCGAACCCGCCGACGCCGAAATTGCGGACCGGCTCACCGAGGTGCGCGGCGAGCACCTCCTGCCAGGTCTCACCGTCGCTGACCTGATGGCACTGGGTGAAGCTGTCGCCGTAGGTGTTGATCCGGCACGGACGCTCGCGGTAGCGGACCATCCGGCGGGCCAAGTCGGGCGTATAGGTGCTGATCGTGAAGGAGTCGTCGACGCCGTCGCGCATGCAGATGTCGTCCAACGCGTATCCGGTGAGCGGGTCGAAGCGCGCCCAGCCGGGGGTCTCGGGGTCCAGGAAGGCCTCGAGATCCGCCTTGTCCCACGCGCAGCCGGCCAGATACTGGTGGATGTCCACGACCCGCCTCCTCGATCGAAGACCGATTATGCCGATTCCCGTCGGTCTGGTGATCGGCCGTACCCGCCGGGGATGATGTCCTTCTCGGGTCCGCTCGTTCGTCCTTCTCATGAGTCGGGCATCGGGCCCGACCGGATCGAGGAGCATCGCCATGGCGCAGTACCTGGCTCTGACCTACACCGCCGACGTGGACTGGTTCGCCCCCGAGAACGCCGAAACGCTCGTGGAGTACCAGAAATTCGGGCGCGAGGACGCCGAAAGCGTCCTGTCCAGCGCCGTGCTCCATCCGACCGGGACGGCGACGACCGTCCGGGTCGTCGGTGCCCGCGGTGGCGAGGTGGTCACCGCGGACGGGCCCTACGCGGAGACCAAGGAGGCGCTCACCGGCTACTACCTGATCGAGGCCGCCGATCTCGATGCGGCCGTCGCGATCGCCGCGCGCATCCCGGCCGCCTGGGGCGGGGCGGTCGAGGTACGGCCGGTCGTCAGGTCGAGGTGACGCCACATGGCGGAGGCGCACGACCAGCTCGCCGACACCGTGCGGATCGAGGGTGCCCGCGTCCTGGCCACCCTCGTCCGGACGGTGGGCAGCCTGTCGGTCGCCGAGGACGCCGTACAGGACGCCGTCCTCGCCGCGCTGCGGGACTGGCCGCGCACCGGGGTGCCTGACGAGCCACGGGCCTGGCTCACCGTCACGGCGCGACGCAAGGCGATCGACATCCTGCGCCGGGAGAGCGCCCGGGCGACCAAGGAGCGCGACGGGAGTGTCCTGATGGACCCCGGTACGGCGGATCTGCCGCCCGCGGGCGTCGTCCGCGACGACCAGCTCCGACTCATCTTCACCTGCTGCCACCCCGCCCTGGCTCCCGACGCCCGGGTGGCACTCGCACTGCGCACGTTGTGCGGCCTGTCGACGGCGCAGGTAGCCGCGGTGCTGCTGACCACCGAGGCGGCGATGGCCAAGCGCCTGACCCGCACCCGCAACAAGATCACCGTCGCACGGATCCCGTACACCGTGCCGTCGGACGCGGACCTGCCCGGACGGCTCGGCGCCGTCTGCGGTGTGGTGCACGCCCTTTACACGGCGGGCCACGCACCACTCGCCGGAGCGACCGCACTCGATGTCGACGTCTGCGTCGAGGCCGTGCGGCTCGGTCGACTTCTGGTCGACCTGCTGCCCGATGAACCGATGCCGGCGGCCGTGCTCGCCCTGATCCTGCTGACCGAGGCGCGGCAGCCGGCTCGCATCGACGACGCCGGCGACGTCGTCCTGCTCGCCGACCAGGACCGCTCGCAGTGGGATGCCACGGCTATCGCCGAGGGTTGTGCGCTGCTCACCGCGTCGCTGCGGCGTACCGCCGGTGTCGCCGACCCCTACCAGCTGCAGGCATCGATCGCCGCCGAGCACGCCCGCGCGCCCAGCTACGAGCAGACCGACTGGACCGAGATCGTCCGGCTCTACGACCTGCTGCTGAGTGTGGCGCCGACCCCGGCCGCGGCGCTGAGCCGGGCGGTGGCACTGAGCGAGGAATACGGCGCCGTTGCCGGACTCGCCGCCCTCGAAACCGTTACGCCGGGGCCGCGATGGCACGCCGTACGCAGCGAACTGCTCGCCCGCGAGGGTCGTTACGCCGAAGCCGCCGCGGAGGCCACAGCGTCGCTCGCCGGTGAGCTGTCCGCCCCTGAGCGTCGCTACCGGGAACGCCGCCGCGACACCTGGCTCGCCGAGCGGTGATTGCGGTCAGACCATCCGGTGGCCGCCCCCGACGTAGATCGTCTGCCCGGTGATCCAGCGCGCTTGTGCCGAGGTCAGGAAGACCGCGACATCGGCGACGTCCTCCGGTTTCCCCACCCGGCCCAGCGGGGTGTCCCGGTCGATGTCGGCGAGCATGTCGTCGGCGATCCACCCGGTCTGAATCGGCCCGGGCGAGATGATATTGGCGGTGATACCGGCCGGTCCGAGTTCGTGCGCCGCCGACCTCGTCAGGCTCTCCAACGCACTCTTCGACGCGCCGTAGGACACCTCGGACGGGAAGGCGTCGGCGCCGTCGGTGCTGATGTTGAGCACCCGGCCCCAGGTCGCGGCCCGCGCGAGGTGCCGGCGATGGAACTCCGCCATCAGCAACGCCGGTGCACGGGTGTTGACGGCGAGATGGGCATCGATCGTCTCGCCGGTGATCGGGGTCATCTCGCTGTGGAACCGTGTGCCGCCGGCCGGGATGAAGGTGTCCGGCCGGCAGTACGCCGCATTGTTGACGAGGATCTCAACCGAGCCGAGCGAGTCGGCGGCGCGGTCGAAGATGTCGACGCAGGCGTGCGGATCCGCGAGGTCCACCGGCAGCAGCTCCGCGACCCCGCCCGCACTAACGATCTCGTCGCGCACCTGACGACCGTCGGCGGAGTTGGCGGCGTCGTAGCGGGCCGGGCCCGGTGCCGGGTGGTCGTCGACGGTCGTGTCCGACGCCCGGGGGAGGAACGCCAGGGCCACCTGGACGCCCTGTGCCGCCAGGGCGCGCGCGACCGCCGCGCCGATTCCCAGCGGACTGTTCGCCCCGGTCACCAACGCGACCCGCCCGGCCAGCTCGGTATCGATCATCGGCCGATCGTGTCAGGGCCATATCGCCTGTCGCATACTGGGCGCCCGACGTGGAGGGTGCGTGTTGTGACCGAGCCGAGCGAGGCAGGCATCCGGCGCTGGGGGGCGATCCCGCGATCGGCGCACGAACAGTTCGGGCCGGAGGGCGACTTCTGCCGGCAGCATCTGCTCAACCCCGTGCTGTGGCGCATGCTCGGCGACGTATCGGGGCGTCGGGTGCTCGACGCGGGCAGCGGCCAGGGATACCTGTGCCGGCTGCTGGCCGCCAGGGGAGCGAAGGTCGTCGGTCTCGAACCGGGCCGGTCACTCCTGGACTACGCCATGGATCTCGAGGTCGCGGATCCGCTGGGCATCGAGTACGTCGAGGCGGACCTCTCCGCGCCGCCAGCTCTCGGGACGTTCGACGTGGTCGTGGCCAACGTCGTGCTGTCGGCGATTCCGGACTGGCGGGCGGCCATGCGCGCCTGTGTCTCGGCGCTCGACGTGGGCGGGGTCTTCGTGTTCTCGATCAACCACCCGTGCTTCGAGCAGCTCTGGACCACCTGGCGCGAGCACGGCGTCTACCGCACCGATCGATATCTGCAGGAGTACGAGATTCCCGCGACCTACGCGGCCGACTTCCACCGGCCGCTGTCGGCCTACCTCAACGAACTCGCCGGGCTCGGATGCCGGATCCGGGAGATTGCCGAGCCCGGCCTCGACCCCGCCGTCGCGGACGAGGCCGCACCTGGAGTCGAGGCATACATCGAGCTACCGAACTTCCTCGTCGTCTGCGCCGAGCGGGCCGAACTCCCGGGTGAGTGACCAGGTCCAGTCGACGTACGCGATTCGTCTCGCTTTCTAGAAGAACTCGTCGAGCAGACGGTAGAAGTCGATACGTGCCGGATCCGGTTCGATTTCGCCGTAACGACTGAGAAAACGCCGCACATGGCGGTCGCCGAACTGCGGGTTCAGACTTTCCGAGGCGATGCTTCGGGTGGCGAGGGCAAGGTCCAGATACCGGTCGGCTGAACCCAGACGACCCACGTCGACCAGCCCGGTGACCGTCATGTCGACGGGGTCGAGCAGGACGTTGGGCAGGCACAGGTCGCCGTGGCAGACGACCAGATCCTCCTTCTGATCCGGGATCGCGGCGTCGAGAGATGCGAGCATCTGGTGGCCGGTCCGGCCCTGACGCTCGGGATCCAGCCTCTGGAGGTCGACCGCGTCGCTTTCGACCGCCGAGCGGGCAAGGGGGAGTGTCACGGCCAGGCTGCGGTCGAACGGGCACGACCCGACCGGCAGCCCGTGCAAGGCGCGAGCAACATCGGCGAAGGCGTCGATCGCCCGATCCCGTTCGGTTTCGGCCCAGTGCGCCGATACCGGACGACCGGCCAACGTCCTGGTGAGGAGCCAACACCGGTCGGCGACGCCGTCGAACTCGATCACGTCGGCAGCGGGGAATCCCTGCGCACGGAGCCAGCCGGCGCGGTCGGCCTCGTCGGCGAGCTCGCGGACGGCGATCGGATCGGCGCGGGAGACGATCTTCAGGTAGAAGCCCGGTTCACCGCCGAACCGCCAGACCTCCGCGCCCGACATCCCGTGGCCGATTGCGTGCCAGTCGCGGCGCCCGAAGCGGCGACACAGCGACGGCGGCACTCCCACGGCGCTCATTGTGGCGGACCCACACGAGCTTTCCATCACCGCCCGCCATGCGCCGTGACTTGGTAGGTTGGCCGAACTGGGGGAGACGTTTGAGATGCACAGCCGCACAGGAATCCGCATGAAACGGGGCGCGCTTGTCGTGCCCGTGGTGCTAGGGGTGCTGGCGGTGACGGTGTTGGCGGGTGTCAGTGCGTCCGCGGACAGCGTGACCCACCAGAACACACGTGTTTGTAATCGACCGGCACCCGGTTATGCGGGCTGCCTGGCGATCCGTCATGACACGATCTCCGCCGCCACCGATAGGGCGGTCGCCCATGCGGCACCCTCGGGCTACGGACCGACGGCGATCCGCTCGGCCTACGCTCTCGGCGCCGCCAAGTCGGGCGGCCGCACGGTGGCGATCGTCGACGCCTTCGACGACCCGAAGGCCGAGGCCGACCTCGGCGTCTATCGCAAGCAGTTCGGCCTGCCGGCGTGCACCACCGCCAACGGCTGCTTCAAGAAGGTCAACCAGACCGGCGGAACCACACCGCCGCGTGCCGACAGCGGCTGGTCGCAGGAGATCTCGCTCGACCTCGACATGGTCAGCGCGACCTGTCCCGACTGCAAGATCCGCCTGGTCGAGTCGGCCGACAACTCCTTCACCAACCTCGGCACCGCAGTCAACCGCGCGGCCAGCACCACCGGTGTCAAGGCCATCAGCAACAGCTATGGCGGCTCGGACACCCACGCGACATCTGCCTATAACCACCCGGGGATTGCCATCACCGCATCGACAGGTGACAGCGGCTACGGCGTCCAGAGCCCCGCGTCGTACGGCACCGTGACCGCGGTCGGCGGCACGTCGCTGTTCCGTTCCTCGTCCGCACGGGGCTGGCACGAGACGGCGTGGAACGGTGCCGGCTCGGGCTGCTCGACGCTCAACGCGAGGCCGACCTGGCAGACCACCGCGACGAAATGCAGCCACAAGGCCAGCGCCGACGTGTCGGCCGTCGCTGACCCCAACACCGGCGTCGCGGTCTACGACTCCTTCGCCAACCAGGGGCTGAAGGGATGGCTCGTCTTCGGCGGCACCAGCGTCGCGTCGCCGATCATCGCCAGCGTCTATGCCTTGTCGGGCAACACCGCCGGCTATCCGGCGCTCCTCGCCTGGAGCCACACCGCTTCCCTGATCGACATCATCGTCGGCAACAACGGAACCTGCCCGACCAAGGTGTGGTGCACGGCCGGCAAGGGTTGGGACGGCCCGACCGGCCTGGGAACCCCCAAGGGCACCGGCGCCTTCTAGCGGTTGCCCGCTAGCTCGCACCGGGCCAGCGCGACGGTCGGATGAGCGATGGCGGCAGCTGCGTCTGCGCATCGCCCTTGGCCGAGTCGATCTGGGACTGGATGAGGAAGATGCATCCGGTGAGGTCGGCGCCCCGGATGTCCGCGTCCCGCAGGTCGGCCCCGATGAGGTCCGCGCCGCTCAGGTCGGCGCGGCGGAGGTCGGCGGCGATGAGACGGGCCCCCCGCAGGGTGGCGCCGTGAAGATCTGCGCCGCGCAGGTCGGCTCCCATCAGGTCGGCATTCCGATGGTCGGCCATCGGGCCACGTGAAGCGGCGCGCGCGAGTTCGCTCGCTCGGAGCAGGAGGGCGTTGACCCGGTCCCGATGAGCCGCCACGTCGAGTCCGACCAGCACCCCGGACGGCTCGTGCGTCAGGCGTTCGGTGTCAGTGATGGCGTCGCAAAGGTCGGCGTGCAGCGGCGCCGCCGCGGGTAGGCCAGCAGCCTCGGTGAGGTACCAGAGCAGCTCGTGCAACTGCCGCATGACCGCGAACGTGTCGAACATGGACTTGGCGAGCGGTGGCTCCGTACGCCAGTCCCGGCCGCCGAACGTCACCTGGGAGACCTGCTGTCCGGCGCCGAAGCAGTCGTAGGTGGTGCAGCCCCGAAAGCCAGTGGACCTCAGGCGATCGTGGATTCCGCAGCGGAAGCCATCCTGCAGGTTGGGGCAGGGGTGACCCGCAGGCTTGTCGATCGCGAAGTCCGCCGACGCGGAGAAGACCGGTGCGACGCAGCAGAGCCCGACGCAGCGCGAGCAGTCGGCGCTGAGGCTGGGCGTGGTACGACGGGCCGACACCCGACCATCCTCGCACCGAGGCCCGGCATGGACACTGCCACCATGATCGATCCTGTTCCGACGCCGTCGGGCGTCGCCGCGGCGGCGGCCGACTTCGGCCCCTTCGACGGCCGAAGCTGGTTCAACACCGCGCACCAGGGCCCGTTGCCGCACCGTGCGGTCACCGCCGCACACGACGCGGCCGAGCTGAAAGTCGCACCGCACCGCATCGCAGATGATGACTTCACCGACATACCCGAGCGGCTCCGCTCGCTGCTGGCCCGACTCGTCGGTGGCCGGCCGGACCACATCGTGCTGGGCAACAGCACGTCGTACGGGCTGCATCTGATTGCCAACGGACTGCGGTGGAACGACGGTGACGAAGTCCTCGTCATCGCCGACGACTACCCCGCCACCGTGCTGCCCTGGAAACGCCTCGCCGACAGGGGAGTCCGCACGGTCGAACTGCGGCCGGCGTCCGGGTCGCTGACCGCCGACGAGATCTCCGAGGCGATCACTCCTCGAACGCGCGCCCTGGCGGTGACCTGGGTCGACTCGTTCACCGGCTGCGCCCTCGACCTCGACGCGCTGGGCGCGGTGTGCCGACGTACCGGTGTCCTGCTGGTCGCCAACGCGTCCCAGGCACTTGGCGCGCGGCCCATCGACGTCACGCGCACCCCGGTCGACGCGGTCGTGTCCTGCGGATACAAATG
This sequence comes from Mycobacteriales bacterium, assembly GCA_036497565.1. Classification (NCBI taxonomy): domain Bacteria; kingdom Bacillati; phylum Actinomycetota; class Actinomycetes; order Mycobacteriales; species Mycobacteriales bacterium. The sequence continues at coordinate 4,492 of DASXJE010000163.1, read as the reverse complement.
GCTCTGCGGTCCCTACGGCACCGGCTTCGCATGGCTGCATTCCGATCTGCTCGCACGGCTGGTGCCCCAACAGGCGTACTGGCTGGCGATGCAGGCCGGGCGCGGGTTGCACCAGATGCGCGACACCACCCTCCGCGACAACCTCGGTGTCCGCGCCTTCGACACCTTTTGTCCCGCGAATTTCCTCGACGTCCTGCCGTGGACCGCTTCCGTCGAACTGTTCCTCGACACCGGGGTCGAAGCCATCGCCCGGTGGGATCAGCAGCTCATCGACCACCTAGTCCGCGGCCTCGAGCACGACCGCTACCGCCTGGTCAGCCCTGCCGACGGCACGGCCCGGTCGACGCTCGTCGTGCTCACCGACACCATCGGCAGCAGCGAGGACCGGTACCGGCAGCTCGCCGAGGCAGGCATCGACGCGGCGTACCGCGAAGGAAACCTGCGCCTGTCGGTGCACCTGTTCAACACGGTGGAGCAGATCGACCGCGTGCTCGACGTCCTGCACGCACCGGACGGGTTGTGAGTTTCGAAAGCTAGTCGCTCGGCCTCAGCAGGTCAGGTCGCGAGGAGGATGCTGCCTGTGGCGAGGGCGCCGACAGCGGCGATGAGATTACTCAGGCCGTGGACCGCGATGGCCGGCCCGAGCCGGGCGGTACGCCGGACCAGGAAGCACTGCACCAGCCCGAACGCGGCGGTGTTGACGGCGAGGAACACCGCCCCGGCGGCGGTGTGTTCTTCCCAACCGTGGCACGCGCCGAAGATCAACGAGCCGACCAGGGCGGCTGGAAGGAACCCGACCCGGCGCATGCCGGCGCGCAGAATGAGTCCACGGAACATGAGCTCCTCGATCGGTGGGCCGACGAGGACGGCGATCACGATCGCGAGGACCACCATTGTGGTGGACAGGCCGGACAGGTGCAGATTGGACAGCTTCTCGTGCCGTAGCTGCGGGAAAATCGCCAGCGTCACCCCGCCGGCGACGAGCCGGGCGCCCAGCCCGATGAGTGCGAAGAGCAGGATCTGGCCCGTGTCGGCGAGTCGAGGCCGGCCCCAGCCGAACGCGGCCGCCCACCCGCCGGCCCGTCGGGCGATCGGCCCGCCGATGATTACCAGGCCGCCGGCGAGCGCGGCGTAGGTGACTACGGAGAAGACGATGCCGGGCGGGTGCAGCGCCGCCACCACGGGAAGACCGACCGCCAGGATCACGACGAAGACGGCCAGCACGGCCGCGGCCTGGCCCAGCCCCCAGATCGGCGTCCCCGGCTCGAGACTCCAGGCCACCGCGCAGTCGAGCGGATAACGCCATGGGTTCAGCCACCGCCGCACGATAGGCCGCGGCCCGGCCGGGTCGGTTCCGGTCCTTCCGGCAGGCGCCCTCACGAGCCGGCCATGTCACGACGTGGAGCGCGTTGAGCGCGGCACCAGGCGGCGACACCGTCGATGTCCACCGGCCCACTGGTGTCGACGGTGAGAACGGGGCCGAGCCCGAGCGGGCTGCCGCCGTACTCCCGGCTCCATGCGTCGGCCATCACGACCTTCTCGTGGATCGGGTGCATGGTCGGCCACCGCTCCCGGAGCCGTTCCTGGGCGAGGGCGAGCGGCACGTCGCACCAGATCTCCAGGGGCCGGGTGACGCCGGCGTTGGCGAGGCCGGCCTCGACGTGGTGCCGGAACTTCGCCGGCAGGGGGCTTTCGATGATGCCGCCGCAGGGGGATTGGGCGAGCAGGTTCCACGCGGTCTGGCTGGCCGCGGCGCCGAAGAGCGAGTTCCAGTCCCGTTGCGTCCGCCCGTCCAGCGGCGCGGCACCGAGGATGTCGGCCCACGTCTCCTTGATCAGATCCTTGCCGTACAGCGGCAGGCCGAGCTTCTGGGCCAGTGGGTGGGACAGGGTCGTCTTCCCGGCGCCCGGCACGCCGTTGACCAGGACGACGAAGCGCTCGCGCTCCACACCCACAGCCTCTCCTCCCGAACGGTCGCTCCACGATAGTGGCGGCCGCGCGGCGTCGCCGCCAGGCGAGCCGGCCGGCAAATTGGTTGCTCTGCGGAGTCAGCTCTGGTGCACTCCGGAGCAAGAGCCGAGCCGACCAGGGAGCAGGACCATGCGAGCAGCGTCGATGTCCAACGAGAAGGGGATATTCACCTACGTAGGGGACACGACGCGCAGTGACCATGTTGAACCTCGGGATTCTGGCGCATGTAGACGCCGGTAAGACCACTCTCACCGAGCGGCTGCTCCACGCGGCCGGCGTCATCGACGAGATCGGCAGCGTCGACGACGGAAGCACCCAGACCGACACCCTGGCTCTCGAACGGCAGCGCGGGATCACGATCAAGTCCGCCGTCGTGTCGTTCGTCATCGGTGACGTCACCGTCAACCTGATCGACACCCCCGGCCACCCGGACTTCATCGCCGAGGTGGAACGGGTGTTGAGCGTGCTCGACGGCGCGGTTCTCGTCGTCTCGGCCGTCGAGGGTGTGCAGGCGCAGACCCGGCTGTTGATGCGCGCCTTGCAGCGCCTGCGGATCCCCACGCTCATCTTCGTGAACAAGATCGACCGGGCCGGCGCGCAGGACGAGCGGGTCCTGCGGGAGATCGCGGACAGGCTCACCCCGGCGATCATCCCGATGGGATCGGCCCGCGGCCTCGGCACCCGCGACCCTGGATTCGCGCCGTTCAATGGATCGGACACCCCCTTCGCGGCGGACCTCGCCGATCTGCTGGCCGATCGCAACGACACCCTTCTCGCGGCGTACGTCGACGACGAGTCGGCGGTGTCCTACCGCCGACTCCGGCGCGAACTCGCGGCGCAGACCAAGCAGGCACAGGTGCATCCGGTGTTCTTCGGCTCGGCCATCACGGGCGCTGGTGTCGACTCCCTGATCACTGGTATCACCGATCTGCTGCCCGCGGCTGAGGGTGACGCCGGCTGCCCGGTGTCGGGAAGCGTGTTCAAGGTGGAACGCGGTCCCGCCGGCGAGAAAATCGCCTACGTCCGGATGGTCGCCGGGACGATCCGAACGCGGGACCGGGTCACGTTCGGCGGCGACCGCGACGGAAAGGTCACCGCGGTCAGGGTTTTCGACCGTGGCACGACCGTTCAGCGTGACGCCGTCGCCGCTGGCGAGATCGGAAGGCTCTGGGGTCTCGGCGATATCCAGATCGGCGATGTGATCGGCGTCGTACCCCCGACTGCGGTCGAACACCATTTCGCTCCACCGACGCTCGAGACGGTCGTCGTACCCGGGCGGTCCGCAGACAAGGGGGCACTGCACGTCGCGCTCGCCCAGCTCGCCGAGCAGGACCCCCTGATCGGCCTCCGCCAGGACGATCTTCGGCAGGAGACGTTCGTGTCGCTCTACGGCGAGGTGCAGAAGGAGGTCATCCAGGCCACGCTGGCGAACGAATTCGCCATCGACGTCGGCTTCCGCGAGTCGACGACGATCTGCATCGAACGGCCGGTCGGGAGCGGTCACGCTGTCGAGTTCATGAAGGATGACGCCAATCCGTTCCTTGCCGCGGTCGGTCTGCGCATCGACCCCGCCCCGATCGGGACCGGGGTGGAGTTCCGCTTGGAGATCGAGCTCGGCGCGCTTCCGCTCGCATTCCTCAAGGCGGTCGATGCCACGGTCCGAAAGACGCTGAGCCAAGGGCTGCACGGATGGGAGGTCATCGACTGCACGGTGACGATGACCCACTCCGGCTACGCACCGCGGCAGAGCCACGCTCATCAGGGCTTCTCCAAGAGCATGTCTAGCACCGGCGAGGACTTCCGCAATCTGACGCCGCTTGTCGTGATGAGCGCGCTGAAGGCGGCCGGAACCCGGGTGTACGAACCGATGCACCGGTTCGGGCTGGAGATCCCCGCGGACACGTTCGGGGCGATCGTGCCGGTTCTGGCGGGCATGCGGGCCGTCCCTCAGGAGGCGGTGATGCGGGGGACGGCGTACCTGCTGGATGGGGAGATCCCGGCGGCGAAGGTGCACGGCCTCGAGCAGCGGCTGCCGTCCCTCACCCGGGGCGAAGGTGTGCTGGAATGCGAGTTCGATCGCTACGAACCGGTGCGCGGCACTTTCCCGTCGAGACCGCGGACGGATCAGAATCCCCTCAACCGCAAGGAATATCTCCTGCACGTGCAGCGGCGGGTCTAGGTGGGGCATCATCGTGCGTCGTACTCGCATCCGGGACGCGATTGTGCGAGTAGCGCGCACCATGTCGCACGGTGTCGGTGGGCTGGCGGGGTTTGGTGGGCATCATCGGACGCTGTACTCGCATCCGGGGCCGGATTGTGCGAGTAGTGCGTCCGATGTTCGGCCGGCCGGTGCGGTGGGGTGGGCATCATCGTGCGCCGTACTCGCATCCGCGGCCAGATTGTGCGAGTAGCACGCACGATGTCGCCTCGGCCCACTGCGGCATGTCGGGATGGTGGCGCGGCCGGTGGGCGGGCGACCGGTCCCCTTCGGCGCGGGCGTCATCGGTCGTGCGCCTTCTCA
>DASXJE010000162.1 GCA_036497565.1 Mycobacteriales bacterium | reverse complement strand
CACCGGGCGCCTCGAGATCACCAACCGCAGCAGGCTGTGGCGCTTCCTCACCGGCGACGAGTCCTACGACACCGACTACTGGCTGACCCGGGTCGAGAACGCCCCGACCCGGATCGCGCCGGCCGTCTCCGCCTGACCACTCGGGTCAGGACGGGACGTTCGCACGGACCGGCTCGACGAGCTCGGCAGCGAAACCGAGGTCACGCCGGCGGCCGCGGACGACGCGCTCGATCTCGGCGACCGCGTCGTCGGTCGGCTGCGCCGGGAGCTGCCGCCCGTCCCGGAGCCGCAAGGCGAGCTGATACGCGGCGATCTCCCGATCCCCGATGACCGCGACGTAGGGCGCCTGACGGTCGCGGGCCCGCCGGATGCGAAGGCCGAGGGTGTTGTCGCTGTCGTCCGCCTCGGCCCGCAGCCCGGCGTCGGTGAGCCGTTCGACGAACTGGGCGGCCGCGTCGGCGTGCCGGTCGGCGATCGGGAGTACGACGACCTGCGCCGGCGCGAGCCAGGGCGGGAACGCGCCGCCGTAGAGCTCGATGAGATGTGCGACCAGGCGTTCCATCGCCGAGAGCACGCCGCGGTGGATCATCACCGGCCGGAGCTTGGCGCCGTCCCGCCCGATGTAATCGAGATCGAATCGCTCGGGAAGGACGAAGTCGAGCTGCACGGTCGACAGGGTCTGCTCCCGGCCGGCCGGGTCGACGACCTGCACATCGATCTTGGGACCGTAGAACGCCGCCTCGCCGGGCGCCTCGACGTAGTCGACACCCTGCTGGTCGAGCGCGGCCCGCAGTTGCTGCTCGGCCCGGTCCCACACCGACCCACCGCCGAGATACTTCCCGGAGTCGCCCCGCAGGGACAGCCGGAAGTAGGCCACCTCGATGCCGAGTACGGCGTAGGCCTCCTGCACGCGCCGCAGCCCTTCGACGACCTCCGCCTGCACCTGGTCGGCGGTGCAGAAGACGTGGGTGTCGTCGAGGTTGATCTGCCGCACCCGGGAGAGCCCCCCGAGTACGCCGGACAGCTCGCTGCGGAACATGCTGCCCAATTCGGACAGCCGTACCGGGAGGTCCCGGTAGCTGTACTGGCGGGACGCGTAGATGAGCACGTGGTGCGGGCAGTTCGCCGGGCGCAGCACGAACTCCTCGCCGCCGACCTTCATCGGCGGGAACATGTCGTCGGAGAACTGCGCCCAGTGCCCGGACCGTTCATAGAGTTCGCGTTTGGCGAGTACCGGGCTGAAGACCCGCCGGCATCCGCCGCGCATGGCCTGCTCCGCTGCGAAGCGCTCCAACTCGGCCCGGATGACCGCGCCGTCGGGTAGCCACAGCGGCAGGCCCGCGCCGACGAGGTCGTGGGTGTCGAACAAGCCGAGATCTCGCCCGAGCTTGCGGTGGTCGTGATTCATCGGGAGTCACCTTGTCTCGAAGGGGTCCCGGTCCGAGCCCGAGGGGCCGCCAACGAGAAACGGCCTCCGGGATCGATCCCGGAGGCCGTGAGTTCTGCGTCAGGTCACGCCGAACTTCGCCGGGTCGATCCACCCGGCGTCGTCGTCATGTTCTGCCGCACCATGCCTCCACCATAGGCCAGATGATCGGTCACCGGAACAGCCGCGGTGCCAGCTCGACCAGGCTGCGCCGCCAGGTGAGCCACTCGTGCGCCGTGCCGGGTGAGATGTAGCTGGCCTGCTCGACGTCGGACTCGGCCAGCATCTGCTCCAGCGCCCGCACCGAGTCGACGAACATCGGTTCGGCCGACCCGGCGCTGAGGAAGACCTGCCTCGGGCGATGGCCGCCGGACCGGGCGAGCAGGGTCTTCACCCAGTCGGTCCCCACCGTCCAGCTGCGGTCGGCACCCTGCAGCCATACCGCGGGACTGAGCCCGGCGACCCAGCCGAAGGTGGCCAGGTTGGCCAGTCCCACGCCGAGTGCCTGGCGGCCGCCCATGGACAGTCCGGCGAGTGCCCGGTGCTCGCGGTCGGCGACGGTGCGATAGCAGCGGTCCACGGTGGGGACCACGTCGTCGAGCAGCAGGTCACCGAACTCGTCCATGACCTTGCGGGTCTGGTCCGCGTTCGGCGGGACCCCGGGCGTCGCGGGAGGCGAGGCATAGCCGGAACCCATCACCACGAGCATCGGCTCGGCGGCCGCCTCGGCCAGCAGGTTGTCGAGGATGATCCCGGCCCTGCCCTGCCGGCTCCAGCTGGTCTCGTCCTCACCCGACCCGTGCTGCAGATAGAGCACCGGGTAGCGGCGGGACGGATCGTCGTCGTAGCCGGGCGGGGTGTAGACGATCAGCTGGCGCCACCCGCCGGTCGTCGTGGCGCGAAACCACCTGCTGCGGACCTCGCCGTGCGGGACGTCGCGCAACTCCGCGGTGTCGTTGCCGGGCTCGGGGATCTCGAGCCCGCTCACTGCGCCGCCGTATCCGCTGAAGGCCTGGGAGGACGGGTCGTTGACGGCGGCTCCGGCGATCTCGAGCCGGTAGTAGTGGAACCCCGGAGCCGGGTCCCGGATCACCCCGGTCCAGTAGCCGTCGGCGTCCCTGCGGAGCTCGATCGGCTCATTGCCCAGGCTGTCGCCGAAGGCCGGTATCCGCACGGCGTCGGCAGCCGGCGCCGCGACCCGGAAGGTCAGCCGTCCGTCGCCGTCCAGCCGCGGGTACGCCGCTCCGGGGACGTTCGAGCTCAGCGGCCTGCTGTCGGTGGACACGTCGGCACCCTACCGAGGTCCGGGTGCCTCCTACGGATAGCCGTCCGCGACGAACATCCGGAACAGCGAGCCGAGCGGGTCGGCGGCGAAGGTGAACAGGTCGAGCGGCCGGACCCGGCCATCGGGCGTCTCGATACCGAGGGCTGTGTCACCGACTCGGGGACGGGTCTGCAGCGTGTATCCGGTGGCGTCGGCGGCCTCGTCCCAGTCCGTGCCTTCGGACAGCAGCCGAGCGAGAGTGCCCGCGCGTACGGCGATGTCGAAGTCGGTACCGTCGCGCCGGTTGACAAACACATATGACGCGCAGGTGTCATCGACATCCAGCGCCGAAGCGATCACCGCGTCGAAGTCGTCTCTCATCGCGGTAGGTGGTACCCACCCGGGGCATGGGTGATGCGCCGCGCGGGATCTTTCTTGGACCGAGGTGCCGATCCGTCGGGCTAGTCGCGGTGGAGAGCGACCGAGAGGTCGGGCGTACGGGCGAGCGTCTGGAAGACCACGCAGTAGCGCATCGTCAGCTCGATGAGCCGGTCCAGCTGCTCCTGGGCGGCGTCGGAGACCAGGTCGAAACGCACCCGGATCCGCTGGAAACCGACCGGAGCCCCCTTGTCGACTCCGAGGGTGCCGCGAAAGTCCAGATCGCCCTCCACGTGCACTCCTCCCGCGACCTCGAGCTCCATCGAGGTGGCGACCGAGCGCAGGGTGACCCCCGCGCACGCCGCGAGCGCCTCGAGCAGCATGTCGCCCGAACAGAGCGCGGTGCCGTCCCCTCCGGTCGCCGGATGCAGTCCCGCGGCGGCGAGCGCCCGGCCGGTCTCCACCGAGCAGGTGATCCCCTCGCCGAGGGACCCGTCCGCGGTCAGCGTGACGGCCGCCGCCGCAGGCTCTGCCCGGTAGCGCTCCTTGAGCGGTGCCTGTAGGTCACGTAGCTGCTGGCGGTCCATCGCCTCATCCTGCCCGGTCACCCGATCCGGACGCAGACCGCGTGGTGCGCGCCATGTTTCGATAGCTTCGTACCGGACCGGCCGGATCGATCCTGGGAGCCAGAATGCCCGTCTCCTCCTATCTGTCGCCGAAGACTGTGAAGGGCAAGGCGAGCGGAATCGACGGGCGTGGCCTGACGGCGGTGGAGCCGATCGCCCGGGACGAACTGGTGGCTATCAAGGGCGGGCACATCGTCGACACCGCCACGTTGCACTCGCTGTCCGACCGGTTGCAGAACTCCGACATCCAGATCGCCGACGACTTCCACCTCGTGGCGCTCGACGAGTCGGAGTACGAGCGGGTCATGCTCTTCCTCAACCATTCCTGCGAGCCCAACGTCGGCTTCGCCGGCAACGTGCTGATCGTGGCGATGCGCGATATCGCGGTCGGGGAGGAGATCACCACCGACTATGCGCTCTTCGACGACTGGGACGGGAGCATGCCGTGTCGGTGCGGCAGCATCTCCTGCCGGGGTGTGGTGGGCGGCCAGGACTGGCGACTTCCCGAGTTGCAGCGCAAGTACGGCGGCTACTTCTCGTCGTACCTCTTGTCGCGTTTCGCCCGAGAGGCCGGGACCGACGCCCCGGGTTGATCACGTACCGGCGTGCTGCAGGGTGGCATAGATCCCGTAGATCGCGAACGCGACGGCTCCGGCGGCCAAGAGGACGTGCCCGGTTCGCAGTCCGCCATGTCGTGCGGCAAACCGTGGATACACCGCGAAGACCATCAGTTGACTGAGCCAGAGCGCGATCAGCGACGGCTTGAGCAGGTCGTCGTAAAAGCGCTCCGGATCGATGAGGCTGATCGGGGCCGCCGCGACCAGCAGGACACCCAGGCCCAGGATGATCTTGCGGGTGGAGAACCCCGATAAGACGTGCACCAGTCGGCTCAGGGCGAGGTATTCGACGAGCATCACCCCGGCCGTGCTTGCTGCGACGCCGAGGCCGACCGCCACCGCGAGGTCGTGGCCGGCGAAGACCTGCGCGACGGACATTCCGGGGATCGGCGCTCGGGTGAAGGCCGGGTTGGCGGCAAGGGGATAGACCGCGGCGACCACCCCCGCCGCGACCAGCGCGTAGCCGACGACCAGGCCGCGCCGTACGGTGCGGGCCGGTCGGACGACTTCACCACCGAGAAAGAGCGGCAGACTGCCGCACACGTAGAGCAGTGAGATCTGCGCGGTCGGCGTCGCGAGGTCACCGACCGGTGAGTGCGGTGCGAAGGCGGAAAGCTGTGCCCCATGGGCGATACCGACTCCGGCGAGCGCGCCCACCAACGCCAGCTGCCCTACGGCGAGGACTCCGAGAACGGCGAGGGTGACGGTCCGGCCGGCGAGCATCACCGCGGCGATGACGACCGGGATCGCGATCTCGAGCAGCGTGCGGTAGGGCCGTACGCCCGGCAGCACGGTGGGCAGCGTGTCGTAGACGATCGCCACCGTCGTATAGACGAGATAGAGCGCGTAGCTCGCGATCCAGAGACCGGCCTGCACCAAGGCGATCCGTCGGCCAGCCGCTGCCTCCACGAAGCCGTAGAGGCCACCGTTGGACTGGATCTGCCGGGAGAAGGCGAGCCAAACCCCGAGCGGGAGGAGAAAGACCACCGCACCGGCGATGGCGACGAAGCCCGCCGAAGAGGTGGTGTCGTCGATCAGTCCCGGTGCATAAAGAGCGGCCAGTGCAAGGGGTCCGCCCAACGAGGCGACGGTCACCCCGAGAAACGCGAGTTGTCCTATGGGTGGAACGGGTCGGGACTGCGTGGGACGGGTCGTTGGGGGATGGCCCGTCCCACGCAGCAGCACCGGGTCACCGGCATCGGCCGGGCTCACCCCCAGCCGCCACCGCCGCCGCCACCGCCGCTGCCGCCGGACTTGGTCTTCGTCGGCGACGCCTTCGGTGCGGACCCACCGGTGCTGGTGATGGACTTGCCGGTCGGGGTGACCAGCCACCACTTCGCCCCGAAGTTGTTCGACCCCTGCCCGTTGGTGTCTCCGGGCTTGGTGTCTTCCTTGAAGAAGTACAGCGGGTGCCCGTTGTAGGTCACCTGCTTCACGCCGCCCGACCGCGTGATCGTGCCGAGCATGTTGCTCATCGCGCCGCCGGATGCCTCCGGTGCGCCCTTGGTGACCAACGGCGGCCAGAACACCGCGCATTGGCCCGAGCACGTCGATTTCGTCGCGGTGTCGGACGCGAACAGGTAAAGCGTGCGCCCTGCCGAGTCGGTGAGGAACGTGCCCATGGCGCCGCTGTGGGTCTCGACCTCTACGCCCTTACCGGCCGAGGCCGACGACGGCGCCGCCGACGACGGGGCCGCAGACGATGGTGGTGAGCTGGCAGATGCGGACGTCTGCGGCGCGCTCGCGCTGCTGGCTTGCGTCGAGGTCCCGCAGGCGGCGACCACGACCGCGGCGGCGCCCATTCCCCCCACCAGCCAGGCACGGCTGACCAGTGAGCGTTTACCGGGTGCGATCATCCTTGTTTCAGCCCCCTCCGGCAGACCCGTCACCGGGTCGTTGCGATTCGAGCCTTCGTTGAGAGTCACGGCGGGAGCCGCCCGACGGTTCAATGGGCGACTCGGTGGACGGGCACGCTTCGGTCGCCGACGAAGCGAACATGGGCGAGGGTGGGGCGCATGACGTCCGACCTCGACGGGCCGCGAACACCGTTCGAAAGCGCCACGCGGAGCAGGGTGCTGTCCTGGGCGCTGGTTGCGGTCTGCCTGGGTTATTTCATGGTCATCCTGGACACCACGATCGTGAACGTCGCGCTGCCCGCGATGCGCGCCGACCTGCACGCCGATGTGTCCGGGCTGCAGTGGGTCGTCGATGCATATCTCCTCATGCTGGCCGCATTGCTCCTTACCGGCGGCGTGCTGGCCGACCGGTTCGGCGCCCGCCTTGTCTGCCAAGTGGGACTGGGTGTCTTCGTGGTCGCCTCGGTGGGATGCGCCGTTGCGCCGAACGTGGCGATCCTGGTGATCGCTCGGCTCGTGCAGGGGATCGGAGCGGCTCTCGCCGTACCGGCGTCGCTGGCACTGTTGCGTGCCGCCTATCCGGAGGCGGGAGCCCGCGCGAGGGCGATCGGTGTCTGGGGCGGGATCGCCGGCATCGCCGCCGCCGCTGGCCCCATCCTGGGCGGCGTGCTCGTCACCTCGGCCGGCTGGCGACTGGTGTTCGTGGTCAACGTGCCGATCGGTGTCGCGGCGATCGTGCTGACCGCGCGCCATGTGCCCGCACCGCCGCCGCGGGCCCGCAGCCTCGACCCGGCGGCTCAGGTCGTCGGCGTGCTGGGCCTCGCGGCACTGACCCTCGCGCTGATCGACGGCGGCCGCGACGGGTTGACGGCGCCGGCGGTCGCCGCCGGTCTGGTGTTCATCGCCGCGACGATCGCCTTCGTCGTGATCGAGCGCCGGGCGGCCGCACCGATGCTGCCGCTCGGGCTGTTCACCGATCGGACTTTCGCCGGCGCGACCGCTGTCGGTCTGCTGATCAACCTCGGTTTCTACGGCGAGTTGTTCGTCCTCAACCTGTACTTCCAACAGGTCCTGGGCTACTCGGCGCTGCTGGCCGGCGTGGCGCTGCTCCCGCAGATGGGCATGGCCGTGGTCGGATCGGCTGCCTCCGGCCGGGTCACCGCACGCGCCGGCAGCCCTCGTCCGACGATGCTGATCGGCCTGGTCACCGGCGGCGCCGGACTGCTCGGATTGACCGTGGCCGCGGCGCATCCGCCGTACTGGGCGCTTGTACTGCCGCTGGTTGCTACCGGGTTCGGCATGTCGTTCACGATGCCGGCGGCGACGACGGCGGTGGTCGACGGTGCTCCGGCCGATCGTGCCGGCCTTGCGGCCGGCACGATCAACGCCGCCCGGCAGGTCGGCGGTGTTGTCGGGGTGGCGGTACTCGGCGCATTGGTTGCCGGTTCGACGTTCGTCGCCGGCCTGCGTATCGCCCTGGTGATCGCCGGTGGCGTCTTTCTCGTCGGCGCTGCGTTGACGGCCGTCACCTGCCCTTAAGTGCATGGACACCGGTCGCCGTTGAACCCAACCGGGTCTCTGTCCCGTGATCTCACCAAGGAGTTGCCAAGACGCGCAGACGTGCTGCGGCTCGGATGGATGGCGACGGGGGGACGGGGAAGTCATGACACGGGAACAGGACAGACTTGCGATACACGGGGCGGCGATCGTGGCCGCGCAGCTTCGTGGAGACCATGCCGGTCGGGACGTGCTCATCACGATGTTCGTCCGCGAGCGCGGTTTTCCGAATCTGGTCGAAGCCTTCAGCTATGCCGCGATCGCCGCCATCGACATCGCGGCCGACGCACAACAGATGTCGTTCCAAGCGGCGCTTGACGTCGTCGATGCACAACATGGAACGCATGTCCGACCGGGGATGACCATGCCATGGACCAAGGCCGTCCGGTTGGTCGCCGCGGCGAAGAACAGCGAACGCGACGCCGAGACGATCCGCTCGACGATGGACGTACATAGCGCAGTCAAGGCGACCTTCCAACTTGCGTTCGCCGCTTTCCTGACCTTGGTGGACGTGACCGGGCTGTGTCGCCGGTCCGCCGAGGAATGGGCGACGGCCGTGTCCACCGGCCGGATCGAGTCAAGTTCGGTCCGTGCCGAAATGGCGCGTGCCTAGAGCCAGCCCGAGCTGACCGAGCATGCCGTCGGAGTCCTCGGCCAGATACTCGTACGGCGCGGCCGCGAGCATGATCCTGCACCGCCGACCGGATCAACGCGGCCGCTTCCGGAGTAGCGTCGACGAGCCGACACTTGGTCGCCTACAGGCTCTGCTCGCGGGATACTGCGCCGCAGCGGTCCGGCCCGGTCACGAGGAGGTCGATCTATGGCGCCGACGGCGGCGTACGACGAGATTGCGGATTGGTACGAAGACGAGTTCCTCGGTGGTCGGGCCAGGGTCGCCGTACGGGATGACGATCCGCTCGGCATCGATCGTGCGCTGCGCGAACTTCTCGGCACCGGTAGCGGATCCTGCCTGGAAATCGGCTGCGGCACGGGCGTGCACGCCGAACGGGTCCGCGAGTTGGGTTGGACGCCCGTGGGCGTCGACATCTCCGCCGGGATGCTGCGGCATGCCCGCGGGCGCCTTCCTTTCGCACAGGCCGATGCCGAGCGGCTGCCGCTCCGGGGCGGATCGATGACCGCCGTTATCGCGATGATGGTCCACACCGACATGCCCGGCTATCCGGCGGTGCTGCGCGAGGCGAGCCGGGTGCTGCGACCGGGTGGAGTCTTCGTGCATGTCGGCGTTCACCCGTGCTTTTGCGGGGGCTTCGCCGACCGGACCGACCCGGCCGCGGTCGTGATCCGCCCCGGCTACCTCGACGGTCATTGGACGAAGGCCTCCTGGACCGACCAGGGCGTGCGCGACAAGGTCGGTGCCACGCATCAGCCCTTGCCCGATCTCCTGCACGCCTTGCTCGATGCGGGACTGACGGTCGAGCGCTTCGCCGAAGGAGGCGAGCCGATCCCGACCGTGTTGGCGGTGAAAGCACGGGCCCGCCGATGACGGTCTCGACGGCATCCGAGTCCGACCAGACGCGTCGTTCCCCTCGAGACGTCGCGTTGCGGGTCGGCGTCGTGCTGGTCTGGGGCTTGGCGGCGGGCGCGTTGACCTCGATCCTGCAGGCCCATCTCGACGCCCCCTGGGCGAGTCTGGTCAATGCCGCCAGCCCGTGGCTGGTGGCGGCTTTCGTGGTAGGAACCCTCTGGCTGCGTCCGCGGTCCGCCGCGATCGCGGGGTTGGCCGTGTGTCTGCTGGAACTTGTCGGCTACTACGTCACCAGCGCCGTACGAGGCTTCGGCGGCTCCCACTCCCTCCTGGTGTTCTGGGGCGCCTGTGCGGTCGTGGGCGGCCCGGTCTTCGGCGCCGCCGGGTGGATCTGGTGGCGCGGCCGGCCGCGACTGCGTGGCCTCGGTGTGGCGGTGCTCGGTGCAGCCTTCCTGGCCGAGGCGGCGGTCAGCTACGGATGGCGGCTGCACTACGTGTCGAGCGCGATCTTGTTCGGCGTACTGGGACTGGTCCTGATCGCCGCACTCGGATTTCGCGGGCGTCAGTACGCTCGCGTCGGTCTCTGGCTGGTCGTTGCCCTCCCCGCCGGGATCGTCGCCGAGATACTCCTCGGACTGGTCTACCGGCAGGCCTTCTGAGCCTTTGCGGCGCTCGGCATCGAGCCGGATCCTGGCGCGCGGCAGGCCCCGCTCGTATGGTGGCGGTGTGGGTGAGTGGCTGACCATCGAGGTGTTCGACGGGGATTTCCCCGCCAGCGGATGGTGGCGCGCCCACGGTGAGGCCCTGCTGGAGGCCGCGGTGACCAACCGCGCTCAGCAGTGGGCGCATCACGAGCATCGTTGGGGTGTCGTGCTGGAGCTGGAGTTCGCCGACGATGATGCGGCGGAGTCCTATCGCTACCTGCCGGCGGTGGCCGCAGCGCTCGACGCCGTACCGGACAAGGTTGCGGGGCTGCTGGTCTACCGGGGCCGTGGTGGCGGGGCGGGTGCCCGGTCTCCGCGCCGGCCGCGCCCCCATCTCGGCGCCGGGTCTGCTGCGCTGCCCGAGCCGCGGGTCTTCGAGCAGGCGGGCCCGCCCGTCCAGTGCGAGCCGGCGTCGCCGCTGCACGCCTGATCGTCGACTAGCCGGCCGGTTCGAAGCGCAGGACGGCCCGATCGGTCATCGGGCGGTAACCGAGCCGCTGATAGATCGAGTTCGACGTCGGGTTGGCGAGGTCGGTGAAGAGCACGACCTCCCGGGCGCCCTCGTCCAGCACTGCCTGACTCACCGCGGCCGTGACCGCCGATGCCCACCCCTGCCGGCGGTGATCGGCCGGTGTGTAGACGGGGGCGACCCGCACGGTCCCGGCGGCGCGCCGGGATCGTCCCGCGAGTGACACCGGCATGCCGTCGCCGTTCTCCCACAGGGTCAGTCCCCCGAAGCTCACCTTGTCGCGCACCGCGGCCTCCACGGCCTTCGCGTCGGAGTCCAGACCCGCGTCGTCGACGAATCCCAACATCCAGTCGACCAACAGCCCTGTGTCTGACGCGGTCGCGACCCGGGCTCGCCCGGGTGGTTCCGGATCCGGTGCGGCGAGCCGGCCCAGGCGGTAGAGCCGCTCCGCGTCACGGAGCACCGCGCGCTGCGCGGTGTGTGCCGACCAGAGCGCCGCGAACTGCACGGCCGTCCCGGTCGCTCCGTTGACGCCGGGCAGATCCCTTCCACTTCGGGCCAGCTCGACCACCAGCGGTCGCATCGCCACGTCGGGCACCACACCGAGCAGCATCTCGTGAGGTGGGGTGTGCGAGACCGCGCCGGTCACCTCGCCGCCGGTATCGGCCCACCAGCCGTAGATCTCCGGGTCGCGGGCCAGGATCTGCGGACGGGCACGTGCGTTCTCGATGACGGTCAACGACACGGTGTTTTCCGCCGGGCACGCATGCAGCAACGGCCCTGCTTGTCGCGCGTACTCCTCGACGTCGTCGGTGAATCGCCAACCCATGCGCGCAGCCTACGGGCGATAGCTGAGCAATCCGATCGGCGAGGGGAGGCGCACCCTTCCGGCGCTGCCCGTGCGTACGCGGACGGCCGAGACGTCGAGGTCGCCATCGCGGAGGTTGTCGTCGAAGACGATCGCCCAAAGCTCGTTGCCGGGCCAGTTGCCCGGCGTCACCGCACTGGCCGCCACCTTCGACGGCCCGGCGCGGAGCCCGACAAGTTCCGTGCCCGTCGTGACGCCGTACGACAGGGTCTTCGTGCCGTCGAACCAGATGTCCTGACCGGCCATGGATACGCCGTTATTCTCGGCCAGCCAGTCGCCGCCCACCGAGTCGACCAGCCCCAGCACGCGGATGCCGTGGCGTCCGTTGTGGGTGGCCCGCAGGCCGCGGAGGTTGGCCGAGAACAGGTTGCGGAACCAGATGCCGTCCATGCCGTTGTCGGCGGCGTGCAGCGAATCGACCGTCACCTCGGAATGGTCGATCAAGGCACCACCCGTCGACGCATCCGCCTTCGGGCCGACGCCCGACAGGTCGGTACGGGTGCCGTTGCGGAGGGCGACCACGGCGCCGTAGTTGACCTTCCGTACGCCGTTGCTGTTGTGCAAGCCCCAGTGGTTGCAGTCGTGCACATAGACCCGCGTCCAGGTCTGTACCTGAACGGGCTCTGATCCGGTGATCCCTTCGTGGTGAATTCCCCGTCCGTTGACGTTGCGCGCTTCGATGTCGTCGATCTGCAGGTTGTCGCAGTGGACCAGCCAGATCCCGTCGAGTTGGTTGGCGCCTGCGACGTGGGACTTGTTGCCGTCGACGGTGAAGCTTCGCAGCGTGACGTTCGGGTTGGAATGAGCTGCGTCGGTGGTCTGCAGGTTTCCCGACTTCGATCCGTCACGGACCTTGATGACCGTGACGCCGGAGCCCTCGCCTTCGATCTCGCGGTTACCGCCGGCGGGAATGCCCAGGGCCGCCTGCACGATTGCCGTTCCGCCGCCGAGGTAGATCTTCCGAGCACCATCGAGCGCGGTCTGGATCGACCAGAAGTCGATCTCCTCGGTCAATGCACCGGCGCGGGGGAAGACCGCCCTCGCGGCCGCGAGCGAGGAGAAGCGGGTGGACAGTGGGTGCGATGCGCCGTCCATGATCGCGTCGGCCTTCGGGTTGGCCTGTTCCTGCACATGCACCGGTCGCGGATTCGTTGTCGCCGCGGCGGCGGACGAGGCGCCCGCCACACCGCCCTGGACGAGAAGGCAGTCGGCGGCCACGGCCGCCGCGCCGCCCTGGAGCAGTTGTCGTCGTGTGATCCCCATGCACACATCCTCCCCGTGCGGAGGGGCCACCGGGCCGAAATCAGCGGGGGTGTCGCCGAGTTGCTTGTCACGCCTCGCAGCGTGTCGTTAACTGATCGTGGCAGCGGGGGAACGGGGGGTTCATGAAACCGGAGCAGGGCAGGCTCGCCCAGCAGGGTGTGGCGATCGTGGCCGCGCAGCTGCGAGGGGATCACGTCGAACGGGATCAGCTGATCGAGGTGTTCGTCGGGGAGCTCGGATTCCCGAAGCTGGCGGAGGCCTTCAGCTACGCGGCGGTCGTCGCAGTCGAGCTGGCCGCGAACGGGCAGGGGATCTCGTTCCAGGCGGCGTTGGACGCGGTAGATGCCCGGCGTGGGGTGCGTCTCGTGCCGGGGGCGACCGTGCCGTGGACCAAGGCGGTCCAGCTGGTGTCCGCGGCGAAGACCGATGATCGGTCGGCGCAGAGCATCGGCTACACCATGGATGTCCACAGCGCGGTCAACGCGACCTTCCAACTCGCGGTGAGCGCGTTCCTTGCTCTCGAGGACACCAGTGGCCTGGGCGGACCCTCCGGCGAGGAGTGGGCGTCCACGGTGGCCACGGGCCATGCCCCCGCGGGGACCGCGGCGGAGTAGGTCTCCTGGCGACTTCCCCCCGCAGCATGGGCTGGCCCGGTCATTGCGGACCGAGCTCGACCTGACGGACACCCTCGCTGGGATCGTGAAAGCCGCCGTCGACGCCGTCCCGGGTACTGAGGACGCGGGTCTGGCACTGGTTCAGCACGGGCAGATCCGCACGGTCGCTCAGACCAGTGCCCGGATCAAGCAAGCGGACCACTTGCAGTACCGGCTCGCCGAGGGGCCCTGCGTGGACGCTGTCTGGCAGCACCGGATCTTCCGGGTGGACGACATGGTCGAGGAATCGCGGTGGACTCGGTTTGCGCCGGCGATGACCGACCTCGGCGTGCGGTCGATGCTCTCGTTCCGGCTCTTCCTCGCCGGCGACACGCTCGGTGTTCTCAGCCTCGTCTCCTCCCGGCCGCGGGCCTTCGACTCCGACTCCGAGCACGTCGCCGAGCTATTCGCGACCCACGCCGCGGTTGCCCTGGTCTGCTCCCAAGCCGAGGCTCAGCTCGAAACCGCGTTGAATACCCGGGATCTGATCGGTACGGCGAAGGGCATCCTCGCCGAGCGGCACCAGATCACGACCGAACAGGCGTTCCGGCTTCTGGTCGGCGCTTCACAGAACAGCAACGTCAAGCTCGCCGAGGTGGCCCGTTCACTCGTGGCTGCGGCCGACCAGGTCGGGGTCGGCCGGCGAACGGGTGATTGACGCCTCAGCGGCCGGGCGTCAGATCCCGGTAACGGGCTTCGATCAGGCAGTAGATGCCGTAGGCGAGTAGTCCGGATGCGATGGCGCCCAAGAGCAATGGGCCGAAGGTCGCGCTGGCTATCGACCGGAAGACCGCGTCCAGCCCTTTCGTGTCGTGCGGGGTATACAGGATGGCGGCCTTGGTCAGGAAGAAGCCGCCCAGGACGAAAACGACCGCCCGTGCGGCACACCCGAAGGCGCCCAGCGGTCGGGTGGCGAACGCCACCGGCGGCGGCAGCGTCTCCTTGGTGAATCGCTCCCTGAAGTTGAGCAGGATCGAACGGCGGGCCATCTCGATGCCCGCCGCGACGAGAGCGATCCCAGCCAGGATGAGGATCGCCCTCCCCACGCCGAGCCGGAGCAGCGCCGCTGTCACATCGGTGTCCTGGTGATGCTCCGATTCTGCGGTCTGCCTCGAATGGGTCGCCACGAGGAGCCAGGCGGTGCTCAGGCAGAAGGCGGCGTAGAGCACGAACCCCCACGACGACACGGCACGCTGACGCCACCTATTGAAGGCACTTCGTGCATGCGAGGGCCGGAATACCGCCTCGACGAGCTGGGTCAGCGCGTATGCACCGAGTCCGGCGGCGAGAAGGAGCAGGGCCAGACGTCCCCAGGAGTGGCCGGCGGCGGCTTGGACGGCCCCCGCGCTGCTGGCCGGCGAGCCGGTGCGTCCGCCCTCGGCCAGCGCGATGCGGAGAGCGAGATATCCGACGAGCAGGTAGACGATCGCTCGCGCGATCAGGCCGAGTCGGGTCACCGCCCGGAGCCAGACGCCGGAATCCCCCCGGGTCAGGGCGAGGGCGGCAGCCTCCAACGTGGTGCCGGCTGTTTTGCCTAGCCGTAGGGCACTCCGCATCGGACTCCCGCCGTTCTTGCTCAGTATGCGCGGCGGTACGCCGTAGGAGTCCCTTCCGGCCTACTCGGTGGATTTGTCCGGCGCAGCCTCGTTATCGGTCGAGTGTTCGGCGGCACTCAGGATGTTGCGCACCATGCCGCCGAACACGACGTTGTGGAACGGCGAGATGGCCTTCCAGTAGAGATGCCCGGCCAGCCCATGGGGTTCGAAGAGGGCGCGTTGCCGGTATTCGGCACCGGTCCCGCCATCGGGGGCGACCCTGAGTTCCAGCCACGCCCGGCCGGGCAGCTTCATCTCCGCACGCAGCCGCAGCAGCCGGCCGTGCTCGATCTCCTCCACCCGCCACCAGTCCAGCGCTTCCCCCACGTGCAGGCGGTGCGGGTCCCGACGGCCGCGACGCAACCCCACACCGCCGACGAGCCGGTCCATCCATCCGCGTGCCGCCCATGCCAGCGGGAACGAATACCACCCGTTCTCCCCGCCGATGCCTTCCACCACGGTCCAGACCGCCGCCGGACCGGCCGTGGTCCGCTCCACCCGGTCGTCCTCGTACATCGAGCCGCCGGACCATTCCGGATCGGATGGTGCGGGCTGCGAGGGGGCTTCGGGCCAGCTGGCATCAGACCAGCGGGTCGGCACCTGCGCCGTACGGGTCCGGGACAGCGCCAGCTCCACGGAACGCTCGAAACGGATCAGGCCGCCGGGTGGATCGGCGACGTATTGCACGATGTCGCCCTCGGTGCAGACCACCTCATTGACCAGGGACTCGATCAGCGGAACCGCGATGGACCCCGGGACCGGCGTGACCAGATTGACCCATTGGGCCGACAGCCATGGGCTGAGGACCGGCACCGGCACCACGATCCGGCGCGGTAACCCCGCGACCGCCGTGTAGCGGCGCATCATCTCCCGGTAGGTCAGTACGTCGGGACCGCCGATGTCGAAGGTCCTGTTCACCTGGCCCGGCAGATCGGCGGAGGCCACCAGGTAGTGCAGTACGTCGCGGATCGCGATCGGCTGGATCCGGTTGTGCACCCACCGCGGTGTGACCATGGCGGGCAGCCGTTCGGTCAGATACCGCAGCATCTCGAAGCTGGCCGACCCCGATCCGATGATCACCGCCGCCTGCAGTACGACGGTCGGTACCTCGCCGTCGAGCAGGATCTGTCCCACCTCGGTGCGCGACGCGAGGTGCGCCGAGAGCT
>DASXJE010000161.1 GCA_036497565.1 Mycobacteriales bacterium | reverse complement strand
CGATCCCGGCGGCACGCGTCCGCGGCTGTTCTTCCAGTTGGTGCCCGAACCCAAGACGGCGAAGAACCGGTGCCATCTCGATCTGCAGGTCGGCGCGGACAAGGCGCAGGCGGAGGCCGAACGTCTGGTCGGATTGGGCGCGAGTCAGATTTGGATCACCAGTGACCGGGGGCCGGTCACCTACACGTTGCGCGATCCGCAGGGCAACGAATTCTGCGTCAGCTGAGCAACGGTTCGCAGTCGACGGGGGTGGCCGGCTTGACTGTCGGGACCTACGACGACGGACGAGCGCAGGTCCCTGGCGGGGTGACCGGGCCGGTCGAGCGGGTCGCGATCGTCGGCGCGGGGATCGCCGGACTGACGGTCGCGAATGCGTTGACGCATGCCGGGGTCGACTGTGTCGTGCTGGAGGCTCGTGAGCGGACCGGCGGTCGGCTGCACACGGTCGACCTCGCCGGTGCGCCGGTCGACATGGGCGGCTCGTGGATACACCACCCGGCCGGGAATCCGTTGCGTGCCTTCGCCGACCAGGTCGGTGTCGTCTGCCGCCCGGGCAACCCACTCGCCGGCCTGGCCGGTTACGACTGCGGCGAGCGCCGTCGGCTGTCGCCGTCCGAGGTCGAGGAAAGTCTGGCACTGCAGTTCGACGCCTTTCCCGACGCGGTGGCGCGGCTGGGCACCGATCTCGGCCCGGATGCGTCGGCCGGGGACGCCATCGACGCCTTCATGGCCGGTGCCGGCCTCGCGCCCGGCCCCGCCAGACGAGCCCGGCAGGCGCTACGCGCGGTCGTCGAGGCCGACGCGGCGGACCTGCCCGAAAACCAGTCGTTGCGCTGGCTGTGGAACGAGATCGAGTACGGCGGTGACTACTTCGGAGATCTTCCGCGCGCGGGCTATCGAGGTGTGGTGGACGCGATGGCCGGCGGGCTCGACGTACGCCTGGGTGTCGAGGTCGACGAGGTCGCGCTCTCCGCGGCCGGTGTGCGGGTCCGATCCACCGATGGCCAAGCGGCGGATGCCTCGCACGTCGTGGTGACCGTGCCGCTGGGTGTGCTGAAGCGCGGCGTGCCGCGTTTCGCGCCGGACCTTCCGGCAGATCGGTGGGCTGCCGTCGAGCGTCTCGGGTTCGGCCGCTACGAGAAGGTGGTGCTGCGCTTCGACCGGTCGTTCTGGCGTGCCGCAGGTCTCTCGCACCTCATGCTCTTCCCCCGTGACCCCGACGCGTCGGCGATCTGGGTGATCGATCAGGAGGCGTTCGGCGCCGGTGCGACGCTGGTGTTCCACGTCTTTCACGCCGCAGCGGGCCACCTGCTGGCGGCGACCGATGATGCGGCCGCCCGGTGGGCCCTCGGCAAGCTCGCCGAGGCGGTGGGGGGCGAGTGTCCGGCGCCGTCGGCCGTCGCGGTGACCCGGTGGGCCGACGATCCCTACTCAGCCGGTGCCTACTCCCACGTCCCGCCCGGCGCGAATCCCGCCGACCTCGATCTGCTCGGTGAACCGATCGGCGGCCGGCTCCTCTTCGCGGGAGAGCACACCCAGAGCGCCCGGACCGGCTTCGCCGACGGCGCATTGACCAGCGGCATCCGCGAGGCGAAACGACTGCTGGGCAGGCAGAGCGTAGCGCTCAGAGGAAGTACAGCTGGCGCGCGATGATCAGCAGTGCCACGAGCACGACGACGAGCAGGGCCTTCTTCCACAGCCCGCGCTCGTAGCGGACCGCGTCGGCGACCTCGGCGTCGAAATCCTCGCGGTCGGTAGGCGGGTCCGCCGGGCGCGTGGTCGTCGGTCCGGTCATGACGTCAACGCCACCTTCCCGGTCTTCTCGGTCTTGTCCCACACCAACTCGGCGTGGCGCATCTGCTTGACGTACGCGGAGAAGGTCATGACGCACAGCAGTGGCCCGTAGCCGCCGACGTAGACCAGAGCAGCGGCGATGCGGGGACGTCGCCCATCCGCCTCGATCACCTTGGCCAGCCAGGCAACGACCATGCACCCGCACAGCCAGACGTAACAGAACAGGACGATGGCGTCCGCCGCCGCACCGGTGGGGAGGAGGTCGATCGACCTGAGGCCGGAGGCGATGTAACGGCTGAAGAGGATCGGCACCAGGGTGTAGAGCATGATCAGGACCGAGATCAGCCCGGGGAAGAGCGCGGCCTGACGCCAGGTCTTCCGCCCCGTGCGCGGGTCGATCAGCAAGGTGAAGCCGGTGATGAAGAGGTAGCAGGCGGCACTGGTGATCCACAGGATGTGGAACGCCTGCCATGCCACGTTGTGATTGACGAAGAACAGTACGACGAGGCTGGCGGACGCGAGAATCATCAGCAGTGGTTGCAGGAAGAGGCTGAACCAGAGGAGGCCGAAGAGTGTGCCGCCGAGACCGTTGCCCTTGGCGTGTCTGAACCAGACGTGCTTGTAGTGGCTCGTCACCTGCACATTGCCCCGCGCCCAGCGCAACCGCTGTTTCCACAAGGCACCGATGGTCGCCGGCTCCTCGGCGAGCACGATCGCATGCGGCTCGAAGACGACGCGTCGTCCGCCGAGCTGGGTGTTGAACGTCGTGAAGGTGTCCTCCGCGAGCGATGACGTGTCGATCCGGCCGCCGAGCGCCTCGAGGTTTTCGCGGGAGTGCAGCTGCGCCCCGCCGGCGAGGCAGGCCAGTGCACCGAGGACGTTCTGCCCGCGCCGCGCCGCGGCCTGCGCCGTGATGTATTCGTAGCCGATGAAACGCGTCAGGTAGGTCCCGGTGGCGCTTCCTTCTTCGATGTACGCCGTGACCGCTCCGACGTGCGGATCGGCGAGGTGGCGGGCCATCTTGCGGAGCGAGTCGGGGCGGTAGATCACGTCCGCGTCCATGATCAGCACCGCTTGCATCCAGTCGTCGGCGAGGACCGCGTCCAGGCCGTAGTTGAGCGTGTGCGCCTTACCCTGTCCGCCGTTCTCCCGTCGCAGCGGCCAGACGTTGCCCGGATATTCGGCCTCCTTGGCCGCGAGGATCTCTGGCGTCTCGTCGGTGCTTCCGTCGTCCACGACGTAGATCCGGATCCGGTCCTTGGGATATTCCAGCCGCATGAGCTGGTCGACCGTGGTTCCGATCACCGCGGCCTCGTTCCAGGCCGGAACGATCACCGCGGTACGCGGGAAGATCGGCTCGCACTCGGCGTAGTGGTTGCGACGGCCGTGCAGCGTGACGAGCACGAGTTGCATCGTCCCGGCCAACAGCGGTACGACACCGACGAGGACGAGGGCGATCAGCAGCCACAGTCCGATGGAGGCGAAAACGTGGAGGACCGAGCTCATGCGGGCCAGCGTTCCCGGGCCGCGTCCTCCAGCAGTACTGGCACCCGGCGGTAGACGCCGACATCACGTGCGTGGTGGCTGTCGGTGCTGGTGACGACCCGCACCCGGGAAGCGACGAACGCGGCCAGGACGCGCCCCTGCGGGCATGCCCACTTCTCGTTCACCTCCACGATGGCGCCGGTGGCGATGGCGGTCGCGGCGAGCAACCGGAGGTGGTCCTCTTCGACCTGGCACTCGTCGAGACCCATCTTCGGCAGCAGGCTGAACAGGTGGGCGAGTTGGGGCCGGTCGACCTTCAGCATCGCGCGGGCGGTGCTGAGCACCAGGATGTCGATGACCTGGGCAGGTGTCATCTCGCCGTCGTCGAGCCGGCGGCGGACCTCGCGCGGATGGATGGGTCCGTCGGTACCCGGGAACTGATGGTCGGCGATGAGCACCCGGCCGAGTTCGGGGAGGTCGGGCGGCATATCGAGGCGTCCCGAACTGTCGAGCAGCTTCGCCTCGACGCCGTACATGATCCGCAGTTGGTCGGAGTGCGGAGCGCTCTGGACCGTGCTGACGAAGTCCGGCACCCAGGTGGTGTCGACCCGGACATGATCGACCAGGCACAACGTGGCCAGCCCGATCTTTTCCGCGGCTTCGATGTTCTCCGCGATGCTGCTCTGCCCGTCCGAGAACGTCGAGTGGACGTGCCGGTCCTGTGGGTCGTCGGGTAGCTCGGTCATGCCGGCACGGCCTTCCCCTCGACCGGCAACGTCGCCGGGTCGAAGAACCGCTCCTCCAGGAATCTCACCATCACCAGATCGATGTGGTCGACCGCCGTCGGCAGCTTCCGGCCGCATACGGCGTCCAGGCACAGCCTGGGCATGTCCACGCCGCTCGCGACGGTGAGCGGCATCGACCCGGGGAACCGCGGGTTCACCTCGAGCAACGCCGGTCGGCCGACGCGGTCGAGTCGCACCTGCACGTTGGAGACGAGCGTGAGGCCCACCGCCCGGACGACCGCGCGGGCGATCGCATCCAACTCCGGATCGTGCAGCGTCCGCCCGGCGACGGACACGCCGGAATCGACCCGTAGCCGCGCTCTTGGCACCACCGCGAGGACCCGACCGTCCTCGTCGGCGAGGACGTCCAGGGAATACTCCTGACCGGGCAGGTACTCCTGCACGATCTCGTGGTCTCCACGGGGGAGGGCGTGCAACTCGGCTGCGTCCTCGACCGTCCGCACACCACGTGATCCACTTCCCGATCGTGGCTTGACGATGACCGGATAGGTCCATGAGCGAGCGTCGAGGTCGTCCCCGAGCAGTTCCGTACGCGGCACGGCGAGCTGCCCGGAGCAGCGGCGGGCGAGGGCGAACTTGTCCAGGGTGCAGCGCAGCGCGTCGTCACTGGTCATGGCGATCCGGATGCCTGCTTCGGTGAAGCGGTGCCGGATCGTCGACAGCGGCAGCATCTCGGCGTCGACGGTCGGGATCACGATGGCGATGTCCTCGGCACGGCATCGCGCGAGGATGTGGGTGTTGAAGCCGTCGGCGGCACCGGGCGGGATGATCCATCGGCGGGGGCGGTCGACGAGGTAGAGGCCCGACGCGTAGATATCCATGTCGGCGGCGATGATCTCCACCGCCGGGTCGTGTTGCAGCGAGCGGATTACCGCGACGCCGGCCGGGCCGCCCGCTCCGGTCACGAGAATCCGTAGTTTCTGCTCGCCCAGCTCAGGCAACATTGTCGGCTCCTTGGTGGGAAGAAGGCACGACAGAGGTGCCGGCCTGATCGCGGATGACCTCGAGCGGTTCGGCGAACCGGGTCTCGCCGTAGCGCGACCAGTACCGGGCCGTGGCCAGCACGATGTCGGGCTCGAGGTAGGGACGGGTCGCGATCTGCGAAGCGAAGCTGTTCAGGAGATCGAGCTTGTCCTGGGTGTATCCGTCGATTCCGGCGAACCGATTAGGACGGAAGTCCAACGTCGCCGACGGACTTTGGAAGCAGGCGAGGGTCGGTACCCGCCGCGCCGCCACGAGGGTTGCCTGGTGCACGGCCCGGTGGTCCTGGTGCAGGTCGTGGTCGCTGTGGGTGTAGATGATCGTCGGGTCGATCTCGGCGATCACCCGCTCGACCGCGCCGACCGTCGGGTCCGACTGTGAGATCCGGGTGTCCGGCATGTCCTCCAGGAAGAGTTGGGCGCCGAGGAACTTCGCGGCGTTCGCCGATTCGTCGGCCCGTTCACCGGCACCACCGCCGCGCGCGCCCCGGGTCAGGGTCAGGATCGCCACCTTGTCGCCGCGGTAGCGGTGCAGTGCCAACAGACCGCCGACGCCGATCTCGACATCGTCGGGGTGTGCCCCCACGGCGAGCACGACCCGCGTCGGGCCGGTGGCCGACCTGCGCCCGGACCGGCCGAGCGCGGTGATCTTCGAGACGAAGTCGACGGGCTCGAGCGGCTTGAGGATGAATTCGTCGGCCCGGTGACGGAGCGCCCGCACGGCGTACTCGATGTTGGCGTGCGCGGTCATCACGGCGACCGGGATGCCGGGGCGGCGGGACCGGACCTCGTCGAGCAGTTCCAGCCCGCTCATGCCGGGCAGTTCGACGTCGGTCACGATCACGTCGAAGTTCTCGCTCTGCACCAACTCGAGGGCATGGGTGGGTTCGGCCGTGCAGACGACCTCGACGCCGCTGGCGGCGCCGAGGGTCGACTCGATGAACACGGTGGCGACCGGGTCGTCCTCGATGACGAGGACCCGCATCGTGTTGGGCGGTTGCGTCGTCATGGAATCGCTCCTCGGGCCCTAGCGCGCCGACGCGGCGCCTCGGTAACGCCCGGCAGGGAGGATCGACTCGCCCCGCATCGAATACTACGCGTAGCAGGCATGACACTTTGGGTGATCAGCTGTGGTGCTGGACGGCGGGCGGGGAAGGTCGCGAACCCCGTCGTGGTCGGTCGCGCGAGGTTACTGTCGGTAATAGAGCAGTGACGATCTCACCCCACCTTGCGGCGCGGGACCTCGTTCACGCTTCCCGACAAAGTGTGCGATGGGACAGGAATGACGTCGAATGGTCACCGCGCGGCTGCCATCAAGTCGGAGAAAGCGGACGCCACCTGGCTGATCCCGCCCGAGCTCGGCCGCCGGGTCGTTGAGACGGCCGACGAAGGCATCTGGGTTCTCGACGACGGCGGGGCGACGGT
Organism: Mycobacteriales bacterium; assembly: GCA_036497565.1. Taxonomy (NCBI): domain Bacteria; kingdom Bacillati; phylum Actinomycetota; class Actinomycetes; order Mycobacteriales; species Mycobacteriales bacterium. The sequence goes on along the minus strand of DASXJE010000161.1, from coordinate 21,127 downwards.
GTTCGCCAATCCCAAGATGGCGGCCATCCTGGGATACCCGGCGAACGAATTGGCGGCGTTGTCGGTCTACGACGTGCTGGACGAGCAGGGCGCAGCGGCCGCTGCCGGCAATCTCGCGCGCCGCCGCCGTGGGCACGTGGACGAGTTGGAGTGCAACTTCGTCCGTAAGGACGGATCCCGCACCTGGGTACTGATGCACGCGAGTCCGCTGCACGACGGGGCGGGTGACTATCTCGGTTCGCTCTGCATGGTCGGCGAGATCAACGAGCGCCGGCGCATCGAGGAACTGCTGCTCGAGAGCAAGCAGCAACTGGCCGACGGTCAGCGGGTCGCCCACCTCGGCAGCTGGGAGTGGGAACCCGCGTCCAAGCGGACCAAGTGGTCGGAGGAGATGTTCCACCTCTTCGGCATCGCCGGCGGCGTACTGCAGGCCGAAACCTTCTTCGATTCGGCGCTCGTCAGCGACCAGGTGCACGCGGACGACCGGCACAAGTTCCTGGTGGGCGCGGAAGCGCTCGAGCGGGGTGAACCGCACTTCGAGCACGACGCGCGCGTCATCCGACCCGGCGGTGAGGCGGTCTGGATCCGGTGGCGGGGGAAGGCCGTGCGTGACCCGGCCGGCGACATCGTCCGCGTGCTGGGCACCGCACACGACATCACCGCGACGAAGCGGTCCGAGGCGGAGTTGCGTACGACGTCCGCCCGCTACCGGCTACTGCAGAAGATGGCGTTCGCGGCCAACGAGGCATCGACGCTCGAGGGGGCACTCCAGGTCGCCGTCGACCAGATCTGCGCCCACACCGGCTGGGCGGCGGGCCACGCCTACGTACCGTCCGACCAGGCCGTCGACGGTCTGGCTCCGTTGCCGGTCTGGCATGTCGACGAACCGGCGTGGATCCAGGCGTTCCGTACGGCGAGCATGACCATGCGCGACGGCGAATCCCGCGGCCTGGCCCGCCGGGTCCTCGTCGGGGGAAAGCCGGCGTGGACGGATCTGCGGAATGACCACGATCTGGCCCGGTTGAAGGTGCCGCTGGCGCTCGGCTTCCAGGGAGCGTTCGCCTTCCCCGTCCTGGTCGGCGACGACGTCGCGTGTGTCTTGGAGTTCTTCGCCCGGAGGCCGATCGATCCCGACGAGGCGGCGCTGGAGATCATCGGCCAGGTCGGCACCCAACTCAGCCGGGTGGCGGAGCGGGTGGGAACGGCCGCCGACCTTGCCGCCGCGCGGGATGCGGCCATGGAGTCGTCGCGGCTGAAGTCGGAATTCCTCGCCACCATGAGCCACGAGGTTCGTACGCCGGTGAACGGAATCATCGGCCTGACCGGGCTGATGCTCGGCACGGATCTCGACTCCCGCCAGCGCCAGTACGCCGACGGCGTGAAAGGCGCCGGCGAGTCACTCCTCACGATCATCAACGACATTCTCGACTTCTCCAAGATCGAGGCCGGCAAGCTCGACCTCGAGGTCATCGACTTCGATCTGCTGGACGTCGTCGAGGGTGCGGTCGAACTCCTGGCCGAAAGCGCGCGGAAGAAGGGCCTCAACCTCGTCGCCACCTGTCATCCCCATCTACCGACGGCGCTGCGCGGGGATCCAGGACGACTCGGCCAGATCCTTGCCAACCTGGCGTCCAACGCCGTCAAGTTCACCCGGGAAGGTGAAGTCATCGTCCAGGCCCGGCTCGTCGAATCCGGTGACATCGGCGTCGTCGCCCGCTTCGACGTATCCGACACCGGTATCGGCATCGCGGAGGAGGACATGCACCGGCTGTTCGAGCCCTTCTCGCAGGTCGACGCCTCAACGACCCGCATCTTCGGCGGAACCGGGCTCGGACTGGCGATCTCGCGGCAGCTGGTCACGGCGATGGGTGGTGAGCTCACCGTCCACAGCGACGTGGGCCGTGGGACGACGTTCTCGTTCAGCCTTCCGCTGAAGCGACAACCCGACACGGTCGGAACGAGCGCGAAGCCTACCGACCACCTGCTGCACGGTCTGCCCACGCTCATCGTCGACGACAACAAGACCAACCGGATGATCCTCTTCGAGCAGCTCGCTTCCTGGCAGATGCAGCCGGTGATGGTGGATGGTGGCACGGCGGCGTTGGCCGAACTGCACCACGCGGCGGAACAGGGGGAGCCCTACGCACTGGCGTTGGTCGACATGTGCATGCCGGATATCGACGGGCTGGATCTGGCGCGCCTGATCTCGGCCGACGACGCGCTCGGGGCGACGAGCATGGTGCTCCTGACCTCGGCGACCGACGTCCGGTCCAAGGTGGCCAGACGGGCCGGCTTCGTCGACATGCTCACCAAACCGGTCCGGCAGTCCCAGCTCTACGACTGCCTCGTCCACATCGTCGCGCCGCCCGGACCGACCGAACCGAAACAGGGTCCGTCGCCCGAGGAAGGAACGCACCGGGGCCGCATCCTGGTCGTCGAGGACAACGCCACGAATCAGATGGTTGCCACCGGAATTCTGGATCAGCTTCGCTACCGGTCCGACGTGGCGGCCGATGGCCTGAAAGCGCTCGACGCACTCGCCGCCGCCGACTACTCCGCCGTCCTGATGGACATCCAGATGCCCGGCATGGACGGGTACGAGGCGACCGGAGAGATCCGCCGTCGCGAAGGAAAGGCGCGACACACACCCATCATCGCGATGACCGCGCATGCCACCCCGGGCGACCGGGATCGATGTCTTGCCGCCGGGATGGACGACTACATCGCCAAGCCGGTCCGTCCTCGGGACGTGGCCGCTGCGCTGACGAAGTGGGCGCAGGAGACCGAGGTGCCAGCCCGCCCGGACCCGGCCGAGCCTCCCGCGTCGGATCCGATCGACGAAGACCGCCTCGCCGTCCTGCGCCAGGTGAATCCGAGCGACGGTTCGCTCCTCCCCAGGCTGATCGAGGCGTTCGTTGGCGACCTGCCCGGCACGCTGGACGAGATCAACGCGGCGATCGACGGCGCGGATGATGATGCGCTCCACCGCAGCGCCCACCGGCTCAAGGGTGCGGCCCTCACCATCGGGGCGGCCGCGGTCGGCGCCGTATGTGAGCGGCTGGAAGGTGTGACCGGTGCGGGCGATCACGAGGCTCGGGAGCTCCGCGATCTGCTGGCCACCGAGATCGACCGGGCCACCGAGGCACTCCGTGCGCTCGCCTCGGACCGCTCAGCGGCCGGGTAGGACACCGACGTCTGATCGCTGATGGCGGCTAGTGTTGCGGGCGTGCGGGTCGTCTCGTTGCTGCCCTCGACCACGGAGATCCTCTTCGCGGTCGGCGCCGGAGAGCACGTCGTAGGCGTGACCGTGGAGTGCGACTACCCGCCCGAGGCGCGCACCCGCACGATCGTCTCGACGCCGCTGCGGCCGGACGGGCTCTCGCCGCAGGAGATCGACCGTTACGTGCGGGACCGGCTCGCCGCGGGCGAGGATCTCTACCACCTCGACGAGGGCGCGCTGCGTCAACTCGATCCGGACGTGGTGCTCACCCAGGACCTGTGCGCGGTCTGCGCGGTGGACGTGAGCAACGTCGACCAGGCGCTGACCCACCTCGGGTGCACCGCCGAGGTGATCACCATCGACCCGGGGACGCTCGACGAGGTGCTGGCGAGCATCGACACCATCGGTGCCGCGACGCACCGGGCCGAGACGGCAACCCGCCTCGTGGCCTCACTGCGCGAGCGGCTCGACGCCGTCCGGTCCGCCGTCGCGGGTTTGCCGCGGCCCAGGGTGGCCGTCGTGGAATGGACCGACCCGCCGTTCACGGCCGGGCACTGGATTCCGGACATGGTCACCGCGGCGGGTGGGATACCGGTGCTCGGGAAAGCCGGGGAACGCTCCGCGGCCACGACGTGGCCCGAGGTCGCGGGCAGTGGCTGCGACCTGGTCGTGGTCGCGCCGTGCGGCTACGGGCTCGACGGTGCCGCCGGCCTCGCCGCCGACGTGGTCGCCGCCGGAGTGCTACCGGATCGGCTGCCGGTGTGGGCCGTCGACGCCGACGCGGCCTTCGTCCGGCCCGGACCCCGACTCGTCGACGGCGTCGAGACGCTCGCCGGTATCTGTCACCCGGGCGCCGTACCGCCGCGCCTCGAGATGGCAGCGCTCGTGGAGACACGAAGCTAACTGCTCGCCGTGGGCGGGCGGATCAGGGATCGTGGCGGAATGGATGTCGACGCGGTGGCCGACGAGCTTTACGGAATGCCGCCCGGGGAGTTCACTGCGGCGCGCGACCGTCGGGTGGCCGAAGCACGTGAGGACGGCGACCGCGACACCGCCAAGGCCATCACCGCGCTGCGTCGGCCGTCGACCAGTGCCTGGCTGGTCAACCTGCTGGTGCGCGACGACCGGGACGAGGCGCGATCGTTCGTGGAGCTGGGTCGCTCGCTACGCCAGGCCCAGCAGCAATTGGCGGGGGAGGAGATGCGGGCGCTCTCCCAGCAACGCCGGAAGCTGGTCACCGGTCTGACCGGGCGGGCCCGTCGGCTGGGCGGAGCGGCGGGTCAGCAGGTCAGCGGCGAGGTGTCGCGGCAGGTGGAGGAGACCCTGTCGGCGGTGCTGGCCGACGACGACGCGGCCGAGCTGTTCGTGGCCGGCCGGTTGACCACCGCGCTGCGGCACACCGGAATGGGTCCGGCGACCGCCGAGCGGCCGACGACGCGCCGTGAACCCGCGGCGCGAACCGAGCCGAAAGCCGGCAAGGACACCGCGAAGCCCACCGCGCGGGAGCGCACCGCTGCCGAGAAGGCGGCGCGGGCCGCACGCGAGGACGCACGATCGGCCGCCGACGCGGCGACGGAACGACGGCAGGTGGCCGACGATCTGCAGGCCACGGTCGAGACCAACCTCGCCCGCGTCGCGGAACTGACCGAGCAGCTCGCCGAGGCGAGGGCGCAGACCCCGCGGATCCAGACCGAGCTGAAGCAGGCCCGGCGCTCGGCCGACTCCGCGGGGCGGGCCGCCGACGCCGCGGAGCGCAGAGCAGCTGACGCGCAGGCCCGGCTCGACGCCCTGCAGTCCGATATGTGACATAGCTGCTGGTCCGTCACCGGCTTTTTGGCGAACGCCTGTTTGGACTGGTCCGAATGGGGGTGAGAAGCCGTCCAAGTGGGGTATGGGTCCCGGGTGCCGGACCGGCGTGAGCCGGTCTACCCGACTGAGAGGGCGGACCCGGATGGCCAGATCGTTGGCAGTCGGCTTCATACCGTTCGTGGGGATGCTGGTCGGTATCCCGTTCGTCAACAGCGACCGCGAGGTCATCGGCGTCCCGCTGCTCGGGCTGTGGATCCTCGCCTGGGTGATCGTCACCCCGCTCTTCCTGCTCGCTGCGCACCGGTTGCTTCCCGAGCAGGAGCGGGAGGAGTCGACCCGATGAACCTGCCCCTGGTCATCATGTCGATCATCGTGGTGCTCGCCGTGGGCCTCGGCTTCCTGTCGCGTGGCCGCCGGAGCATGAACCTCGAGGAGTGGACCGTCGCCGGTCGCAACTTCGGCGGCATGTTCTTGTGGGTGCTGGCCGCCGGCGAGATCTATACGACGTTCACGTTCCTCGGTGCCGCCGGTTACGGCTACGAGAACGGCGGGCCGGTCTTCTACATCCTCGGGTACGGCGCGCTCGCCTACATCGTCTCCTTCTTCCTGCTTCCGCCGCTGTGGCGCTACGCCAAGCGGCACCGATTGGTGACCCAGGCCGACTACTTCACGCAGCGCTTCAACAGCAAGTGGATGGGTGCGCTGGTCGCCCTGGTCGGCGTCGCCTTCGTCGTGCCCTACACCGACCTGCAGCTGACCGGACTCGGCGACATCGTCAACTCCACCACCAACGGCGCGGTCAGTCAGAAACTCAGCATTCTCCTGGCGTTCATCCTCGTGGCACTCTTCGTCTTCGTCGCCGGCCTGCGGTCGACCGCATGGACGGCGGTGCTCAAGGACGTGCTGCTCGTCATCGTCGTACTCATCATCGGGATCGGACTGCCGTTGAAGTACTTCGGTTCTTTCAGCGGCGTCGTCCACGCCGTCAACCACGCACACCCCGGTCACCTGGCGCTGCCCGGCAGCAGCGGGGTCTTCGGTGTGCCGTGGCTGATCTCGACCATGGTGTTGACCGGCTTCGGGTTCTACATGTTCCCGCACGCCTTCATGGCGACCTACTCGGCGCGGTCCACCCGCGCGATCCGGCGCAACGCGACGTTCCTCCCGCTCTACCAGGTGCTTCTCCTGCTCATGTTCTACGTGGGCTTCACCGCACTTCTCGTGGTCCCGGGGCTGAAGGGACCGGACACGAACTTCGCATTGCTCGACCTGGTCAAGAAGGGCGAGCCGGCATGGATGGCCGGGCTGGTCGGCGGCGCCGGGGCGCTGGCAGCGATGGTGCCGGCGAGCGCCTTGGTGCTCGGTGCCGCGACGCTCATCGGCCGCAACATCTACCAGGGTCTCTTGCGCCCGCAAGCAAGTTCGTCGTCGGTGCTCCGGGTGTCGCGGCTGTGCGTCCTCGCCGTCATGGCCGTCGCGTTGTATTTCGCCATCATCAATCCGTCGGCCATCGTCAACCTGTTGCTCACCGCATACGACGGCGTCACGCAGTTCTTCCCCGCCATCGTGTTGTCCCTCGTCTGGCGGCGAACCTCCAAATACGGTGCGGCGGCCGGAATCCTCGTCGGCGTAGGCCTCGTGCTGTACCTCGTCGTGGGCGGGCACGATCCGCTGTGGGGCCTCAACGCGGGGATCGTGGCGCTCGCGGCCAACACGATCGTGCTGGTCGTGATCAGCCTGCTCCGTCCGGAGCGGGTCGGACCGGAGGTCGCGGCGGAATACGCACCGGAGCGGGTCGCGGTCGAGACCGGAAGTCGCTGACCGCGGGGTGCGTCGCGAAATCGGCGGGCAACAGAGGGTCTGGCCCCTTGGCAGCGTTATTGGCGGAGTGGTGAGGATCGCTGGTTGGGAGCCGGAAAATAAACACCGAGAAAGGGTGGACAGGTGCGTACGTCGCGGGGAGCGTTACTCCTGTACGAGCAATGCACCATCCGGCGACCGTCTGGCAGTAGGCGACGCATGGCTCGAATCCGAACCGCCCCAGTGAACGACGCGACCCGGCCGACGCATGGCGTAGCCGCGGAGCAGTCCTTCACCCTCAACGGACTGGCGGAGGTCCGTGCCGTGGTGAGCGAACACGCCGCCGGGCTCGGGCTCTCTCCCGATCGGACCGCCGACTTCGTGCTGGCCGTCGATGAGATCGCCTGCAACAGCGTGCAGCACGGCGGTGGAGACGGTGTGCTCCGGCTATGGCCCGAGCAGGACCGGCTGGTCTGCGAGATCCGCGACCGCGGAGTCATCGACGACCAACATCTCGAGCGTGACCGGCCGGGGAGCGATGCGGTCAGCGGCCGGGGACTCTGGCTGGCGCAGCAACTGTGTGACGAACTCCAGATCACGTCGACGTCGAGTGGCACGGTCGTCCGGGCGGGTATCCGGCTCGACTGACCGGAGTTCGCCGGCCGGTAGGCACGTCAGGCGAGGAACCGCCGGGGGTCGAGATGCTCGACCGGCAGGTCGGACTTGCCGTCGCGGACCAGGTCGGTGGCGATCTGTCCGATCGCCGGGGACATCTTGAAGCCGTGGCCGGAGAAGGCACCGAGCAGCCAGATGTTGTCGGCTCCGGGCAGCGCGCCGACCATGGGGTGTCGGTCGGTGGTGTAGGCGTCCATGTAGGTCGACACCCGCACCGGCGTCGGGACGAGTCCCGGCAGGTAGCGGCTCACGGTGTCGTTGATGCGGACCAGGTCGGTGGTTCCGACGTTGCGGTCGAGGTCGTCGGCGTCGGCGAGTTCGCCGTAGGACGCGTGCGGCGCCACCTTCACCGAGCCGCCGTCCAGCGTGGGGATGCCGAAGAAGTGCACGTCGCCGGAGTCGCGGATGAAGATCGGGAACCGGTCCGGGCGGTACGCTGCCGCGTCCTCGGCCATGTACCAGGTCATCACGAGTTTCTGCACGCTGACGTGCGCGGCCAGGTCGGGGGCGAACCGCGCCGTCCACGGACCGGCGGTGATCACGGCCTGGCGCACCCGCCAGTCCCGGTCGGGGGTCCGCACCAGGACTCCGGTCGGACCGGGTTCGAGACCGGTGACCGTCGTACCGGCGACGATCTGCGCGCCGAGGGCCTCGGCGCGGCGGGCAGCTGCAAGCACGGCGAACTCCGGACGCAGGACTCCGGCGTAGCGGTCGAGGATCGCCGTCTCGCCGGGCAGCATCCGGTGCTGCGGATAGCGGTCGGCCATCGCCGTGCGGTCGAGGATGTCGTGCGGCAGCGAGAAGCGGTCGATCGAGGAGAGCACGTTGCGCATCGACGCGCTCTCCGCCCGGCCGATCATCAGTCCGCCGTTGAGGGTCAACAGGTCGTGTCCCGATTCCGCCTCGAGTTCGCGCCAGAGCTCACGGGCTCTGAGCAGCGTCGGCACGTACTGCGGACCCTCCAGGTAGGCGGTCCGGAAGATCCGGGACTCGCCGCCCGCAGCCGACCGGTCGTGCCCGATGCTGAACTGCTCGAAGGCGACGGTGTCGATGCCGGCCCTGGCCAGTTGCCATGCGGTCATCGAGCCCATCGTCCCGGTGCCGATGACGGCGACCTCGGCGTCCATGTGGTGGTGGGCTCCTCCGGGCTAGGCCATCCGTCGGGCGGAGGTCAGGTCGCTCGGCGTGTCTCCGGTGTTGACCGTGCTGCTCGGCTCGATGAGCACCACCTCCGCGCCGCGCTCGGAGAACGGCTGGTGTTCGACACCGCGCGGGACGACGTAGAGCTGGCCCGGGCCGAGGGTGACGTCGCCGGCCGCCATGCGGATCGTCAGTGACCCGGCGTGGACAAGAAAGACCTCGTCGGTGTCGGGATGAGTGTGCGGAGTGAACTCTCCCGCCGTCTTGACGACCCGGATGTCGTAGTCGTTGAGTACGGCGACCGTCCGGGGAGACCACGGCTCGGTGAAGGTCGAGAGTGCTGCGGCGAGATCGACGGGTTCGGCCATGCCGCTGAGTATGGACCCGGCCGCAATTCCTTTCCGCCCGCCTACGACCCCCGTCCAACCACTCATGATCGTGATTGGGCGGGCACGGCGGGCGGCTCCGTCAGCAGATGCAGAACTCGTTGCCCTCGGGATCGAGCATGACCGCGTAGTAGTCGGACTCGTCCTCGGTCGTGCGGACGTGGGTGGCATCGGCGTCCAGCAGCCGGGTGACCTCGGCGTCGACGAGCGGGCGGCGTACCGCGATGGGTGTCCCGCGCGGTCCGCCGGCCCGGACGTCGAGATGCACCCTGTTCTTCACGACCTTGCCCTCCGGGACGCTGTGGAAGAGCACCCGCGGACCTGTACCCGCCGGGTCCACCACGGCATTCCACCGCTCGCCCGGCTCGTCCGGCGCGGGCGAGGGATTCTCCACCTCGTAACCGAGCGCCTCCGCCCAGAACCGGGCGAGCCGGTCCGGGTCTGCGCAATCGATGGCCACCTGCACCTGCCTCGTCATGGCGTCGATGATGCAACGCGGCTCTGACCAGAACCATTGACACCCCGGTCGACACCTGCTTTCCTCACACACCGACCACACATCTGATCACTTGGTGACTAGCTGCCTCCGGCCATCGACGGAGACACGAGCCGGAAGGACGCCGCACCGCGTGAGGTCCCAGGACCCGAAGCCGACCGATCGCGCGCCACGGAGCGCGCAGGCCGACGCCGTACGTCGGCGGCGTCGCAGTCTGGTCGACGAGTTGATCCTCGATGTGCTCACCCTGGTGCGGGACGAGGGGCTGACCGCCGGCAGTCGGCTCCCCTCGACGAGCACGCTCGCGCACCGATTCGGCGTCGCCACCCCGACCATGCGTGAGGCACTGCTGCGGCTGCAGGCGACCGGGGTACTCAACATCCGGCATGGCTCGGGCACCTTCGTCCGCGACGATGCGCCGCGGATGGTCATCGCCAATCCGTCCCGGCAGACCGCGGAATCAATGATGTTGGACGTGCTCGACGCGCGGTTGCTGATCGAGCCTTCCCTCGCGGAGTCGGCGGCGCGACGCCGTACGACGCAGGACGGCGAACTCCTGCACCAGATCCTGGGCGAGGCCGACGCCGCGATCGCCGCCGGAGATGACCGCCGCCTGTCGGAGGCCACGATGGCGTTTCACGCGGCGATCGCCGCGATGGCGGGCAACGTCGTGCTCGCCGAGGCGGTCCGGGCCATCACCGAGCTCTACGCCGACCATCAGTTGCAGATCGGCCGCCTTTTCGATGACCGCGAGCTCGATCAACGCGAACACCGAGCGCTGGCGGTCGCGATCCAGACCGGCCAACCGCACAAGTCACGCCGGCTGATGACCGAACATCTCCGAGAGGTGCGCGACATGGTCGCCACGAGACTGACCGAACGAAGCGGCCGCGGAACCAAGCGAAAGGAGGCATGACGTGAAACGGCGCGAGTTTCTGGCCGCGGCCGGCGCAGCGGCGACCGGTGCGCTGCTCAGCGGATGCGGTGGCCCGGCCTCGGCCATAAGCAGCGGAAACATCCCGGTCTACGGGACGGTGCTCACCTGGGCCCCCGGTTTCGCCAAGGCCAGCCGGGCGCTCAAACAGGCGTCCGGATACGGCCTCGACGCCGTACCGGCCCCGGACCTCGGCGCGTACGAGCAGGTGATGAAGTCCCGGCTGGAGACGTCCCAGGCGCCGGACGCCTTCAAGTGGTGGAACGGCTACCGGCTGCAGGACACGGCGCGGACGGGTCAGGTCGCCGACCTCACCGATCTCTGGAACACGGCGGCCAAGAAGGACTGGGTCGACACCGGCGTCAAGGACGGGCTCACCTATCAGGGACGGGTCTACGGCCTGCCGCTGACCGAGTCCTACTACGTGATCTTCTACAGCAAGAAGACGTTCGCGAAGTACGGTCTGCGCGCGCCGGAGACGTGGGACGAGTTCGAGTCCAACGCGGCGACGCTCAAGAAGCACGGCGTCATACCGTTCTTCGGTACGCAGAACGGCGGCTGGCCGGCGCTGATCTGGTTCCAGGAGTTCCTCACCAAACTCGATCCGGGCTTCTACGAACGGCTGACGGCCGGAAAGGCGTCCTACACCGACGCTACGGCGCGGCAGGCTATGGACATCTGGCGTGGGTTCATCGAGAAGGGCTACTTCACCAGCCCCGACGTCGACCAGGCCAATGCCCCGGCGATGCTCAACACCGGGAGCGTGGCGATGTTCCCGATCGGCACGTGGAACAACCAGTCGTTCCCCGCGGTCGGCATGAAGGGTGGGGTCGACTACGACGCATTCATCATGCCGACCGTCAAGCCGAGCGTGCCGAAGTCGGTGATCAGCGAGGTGGCGACCCTCGTCGTACCGGACCGTGCGCCGGACAAGGACGCGACGCTGAAGATGCTGTCGCACTGGCTCGACCCGGCCGTCCAGAAGGCCTGGATGTCGTTCCTCGGTGACATCCCACCCAACCCGACCGTGCCCTCGGCGGATCCGGTGATCCAGCACGTGCTCGCGCAGGTCAAGGCGAACGATCCACGGCTGCTCATCCGGTTCTGGGAGGCGAGCCCACCCTCACTCATCGAGGGCAACGTGCAGGACCTGGGCGGCTTCATGATCAACCCCAATCAGGTCGACGGCATCCTGGCGGGCATGCAACGGCGTGCGGACGCCGAATGGGCGTACTGGCGGGAGGAAGTCGCATGACCGGATCCACGCGGACGCTGCGATCGGGTGACCAGCGCACGGACACCACGGGGCGCCCGGTCGTTCCGAGGCGGCAGCGATCGAGCTGGGCTGCGCGGCTGGAGTCCGCCGCGTTCCTGATCCCTGCGGTCGTCCTGGTCACCGCGCTCCTGACGCTCCCGTTCCTTGCGACGTTCTACCGCAGCTTCTTCAACGACCGCTTCATCAACCAGGGATTCACCGGCTTCGCGAACTACGAGCGGATGTTCAGCGATCCCGCCGTACTGAAGTCGCTGCTCAACACGCTGCTCTGGCTCGTCGGCACCGTCCTCCTCCCGATCGGGTTGGGGTTGTCGATCGCCGTGATGACCAACGCGGTCAAGTGGGGGCGCATCGCACGGCTCGCCGTGGTGCTGCCGTACGCGATCTCCGGTTCGGCCGTGGCCGTCGTGTGGAACTTCATGCTGCAGAGCGGCGGTGCGCTCAACCAGGCGCTGACGTCGCTCGGCCTCGGATCGTTGGCGCACGACTGGCTGCTGACCTGGCCGCTCAACACCGTGTCGATGATCGTGGCCAACGCCTGGCAGGCGACCGGTGTCGCGGTGATCCTTTTCCTGGTCGGGTTGCAAGCCATTCCGCCGGAGACCATCGAGGCCGCCGCGCTGGACGGCGCGGTCGGGTGGAGCCGCTTCCGGCACGTGGTCTTTCCGCAGTTGCGCACGGTGACCGTCGTCGTCGTCGGGATCAGCCTGGTGAACGGCCTCAAGGCGTTCGACCTCATCTGGGTGCTCGCCCAGGGTGGTCCTGCGCGGTCGACCGAAACTCTGGCGGTCAGCATGTATTGGGAGACGTTCGTCCTGCAGCGGCCCGGGGCCGGGGCGGCCGTCGCGGTGGTCCTCACCCTCGTCGTCCTGGCCGCGTCCTGGTTCTACCTGCGGCGTCAGCTGCGGCCGGCGGACTGAGAGGAACGTCCTATGGGCAAGGCCCTGCGTAACGTCACGATCATCGTTCTCGCCGGCTTGTGGCTGGTCCCCAGCTACCTGCTGATCGTCAACGGCATCACGACGGTCAGCGGATACACGGGAACCCCACACTGGTACCCGAACAGCTTCGGCCTCTTCGACAACATCCAGGCCGCCTGGAAGGCGGCGTCCTTCGGCCCGGCGATGCTCAACAGCCTCTTCTACGCCGTGATCAGCGCTGCACTTGCGTGCCTGGTCGCCGCCCTCGCCGGCTTCGCGGTCATCGTGATGCCGACGAGGCGCCGCGCCCTGTGGTTCTGGGTCATCTACGCCGGGAGCCTCTTCCCGCTGCAGGTCTTCCTGCGCCCGCTGTTCGGCGCCTACGCGAGCACCAACCTCTACAACACGCGGTTCGGGCTGATCCTCATATACACCGCCCTGTGCATACCGTTCGCGTTCTTCGTCGTGCGCAACTACCTGGCGGTGATACCCCGGGACATGATGGAGGCCGCCCGCATCGACGGCGCATCGTGGTGGCGGATCTTCCGCAGCGTGCACCTTCCGTTGTCGAAGTCGGCGCTGGCTGCGGCGTTCATCTTCCAGTTCGTCTGGGTCTGGAACGACCTGTTGTTCGGGATCACGCTGACCTTCAGCCCGAACATCCGCCCCGTCATGGCCGCGCTCGCGGGACTGCAGGACAACTATTCGACGGTTGGGCCTCCGGTGGTGCTGGCCGGCGCGTTCCTGGTGTCGCTGCCGACGGTGATCCTCTTCTTCGGCTTCCAACGCCTTTTCGTCTCCAGTCTGAAAACCAACATCTGATGCTGCTCGAGCGATCCGGAAGGATTGGTTCCGCGTGACGACCCGCGCCCTGGTCAAGTCCTCGGCCTTCAACCACGACCGTGCCCGCGCCAATCTCCGCGACCGGGCGTGCTCGGCCGCTGCGACGGTCGGGGGGAGGGACGTCCGTCTCTTCGTCGAACCGCTGCTCGCCGAGGACGCGTCCGGCGGTCTTTTGCAGGCGGTCCGGATCGAGGTGGCGGCCGGCGTACATCCCGACGCGGAGGTGATCTTCGCGACGCGCGGCGGGACCCGACTGCCGACGTCCCGCCGGGCCGGTCCGCGCGGCAGCCTCAGGGTGCTCGTGCCGGCCGTCGAGGAGCCGACACCGGTGTCGGTGACGATCCCGGCGCTGGATCCGACGGTAGCCGTCGACGTCACCCTCACCCCGCAACGCCGGTGGACGGTGCACCTGGTGCACCACTCCCACCTGGACATCGGCTACACCGACCCGCAGGGCACGGTGCTGGCCGAGCACCTGTCCTTCCTCGACTCGGCCCTCGATCTGACCCGTGCCACCGACGACTTCCCGGAGGCGTCGCAGTTCCGTTGGGCCGTCGAGGCGCTGCTGTCGTTCCGGCAGTGGGAGAAGGCCCGGCCGGCGGCGCGGGTCGCGGAGTTCGTCAACCGGGTGCGGGAGGGCCGCATCGAGCTCACCGCGATGCCCTACAACCTGCACACCGAAGCCTGCTCGACCGACGAGCTGTTCGAGATGCTCAGGGTCGCCAAGGACGTCCGCGACCGGCACGGGATCGGCTTCACCTCGGCGATGCAGACCGACGTCCCGGGCTCGACCATCGGCCAGATCGACGCCCTCGCGCAGATGGGCGTCAAGTACCTGTCCGTCGGGCACAACTGGGCGGGCCGGTCGGTGCCGCACCTCACCGGTGGCCAGGATCTGCCGCGGCTGTTCCGGTGGAAGGCACCGAGCGGCAACTCGGTCCTGGTGTGGGTGACCGACACGCCGCACGGCCTGGCCTACATGGAGGGGCCGATGCTCGGCTTCGACACCTCCTACGATGCCGTCGACGACTTCTTCCCCGCCTACCTCGAGTCGCTCGCCACCCACCCGTACCCGTTCGACGGCACGGTGTTCGGCTGGCCGGTGCCCGACGCACCGCTGCACCGCAAGCCCTATCCGTGGGACATCCTGCATCTGCGGGTGCAGGGCCACTTCGCCGACAACGCGCCGCCCCGGGTCATCATGGCCGAGACCGCCCGCCGGTGGAACGAAGAGTGGGCTTACCCGAAGATGCGGCTGTCCCGCAACGAGGACTTCTTCGTCGACGCGGAGGAGCGTCTGGCCGGCCAGATCGAGACCTTCGAAGGCGACTGGACCGACTGGTGGGTCGAGGGCATCGGGTCCGGCGCGCGGCCGGTCGCGATGAGCCGGCGCGCGCAGGGTGCGGTGTCCGACGCGCAGACCGTCGGCACGATGGCCGGGCTGCTCGGTGCGGACGGTGCGGCGGCCGACAGCCGGGACGCCTCGATCAGCTACGACGCGATGTCGCTGTTCGACGAGCACACCTGGGGCGCCTCGAATGCCTGGACCGACGGGGACACCGGCATGAACTCCGGCGACCAGCAGTGGCACTGGAAGTACGGCCAGGCGCTGACCGCGCACGACGAGTCGCTGGCGCTCCTCGACCGGGCGAGCGCACGACTCGGGTCGCGTCTCACCCAGGCCGAAGGCACCCTCGCGTCCTTCTACGTGGTCAACACCGTGAACTGGTCGCGGACCGACCGGGTGCGCTGCTTCCTGCCGGAGAGCCTGGTGCCGCTCGAGGTGCCGGTGCAGGTGTACGACGCGCGCACCAAGACCGTCCTCGCCCACGACGAGGAACCCCAGATCAACCCGAACCACCGCGACGCCGGCCGCTTCCTCGTCGTACTCGTGCCCGACGCCCCCGAGGCAGGCATGGTGCGGCTCGACGTGGTCACCGCCGACGGCCCGGCCGGGCACACCGCCACCGCGGCAACCCCTGCGGACCCGGCCGGTGAACCGGTGCTGGAGAACGAGTTCCTGCGTGTGCAGGTCGACCTCGCCCGCTCGGCGATCACGTCCATCGTGGACAAGACCGCCGGCCGGGAGCTGGTGGCAGCGGAGAGCACCGTCGGTTTCGGCGGCTACGTCTACGACCGCTACGCCTCCGCCGGAATGGCCAACCACCAGGCCAACAAGCTCGAGGGCAACGAGCGACTCGACCTGCTCGGTGGCCGGGACGCCGCCGGGCCCTCGGTCGTCCTCGCGAGGGCGACCAGCGAGACGGCGCAGACGCTCACCTACTCGACGTTCGCCCCGGGCGCCCGGTCGTTGGTGACCACGCTCACCCTCGTGCACGGCGTCGGCCGGCTCGACATCACCCACCGGTTGTCCAAGGCCGCCACCATGTCCAAGGAGAGCGCCTACGTCGCGTTCCCGTTCGACATGGCCACCCCGACCGTGCGCGCCGAGGTGACCGGCGGAGTGGTGGGCACCGGGATCCCGCTGGTTCCCGGCGGTGCCCGCCACATGCGCGCCGTACGCCGGTGGGTCACGATTGCCGACGACGACTACGCCATCGCCTGGTCCACGATCGACGCCCCGTTGGTGCAGTTCGAGACCATCACGCTGCCCTACGCACCGTTCCCCGACACGACCGAGCCGCGGGAGCCCGGGACGCTCTATTCGTGGATCCACAACAACCTGTGGGACACCAACTTCCCGTCCCAGCAGGGCTTCGAGATGGACTTCCGGTACAGCGTCGCCGGCGCCCGACCGACGCGCGCCCTGCCCGCCGAGAGTCTCGGGATGCGCACGGCGGCCGCCACCAGCCGGCCGTTGCACGCCGTGCTCGCCCGTGGCGGAACCGAGTCCGCGGGCACCCTGGCGCCGGAGACGTCGTTCTTCACCGTCGACGATCCCCGGATCCGGTTGGTCGGCGCGACCACCGAGCCGGACGGCGGCGTACTGCTCCGGCTGCAGTCGGTCGCGCAGGAGCCGGTGGCGGCCCGGATCACCAGCAGCCTCCCGATCCGGTCGGCCCGCGAGGCGACCTGGATCGGTGATCCGGGGGACCGTCTCGAGACGGAGGCGGGCACGGTCGTCATCACCGTTCCGACCGCCGGCACCGCGGGGCTCCTGCTCGAAGCCGCGGACGTCGCCGACGCCGGTCGACAGGCTCGATGAGCGGGTCGCTGACCGGCCGGGTGGCGTTGGTCGTCGGGGGCTCGACGGGCATCGGCGAGGCCAGCGCCACCGCCGTTGCCGCGGCCGGGGCGCACACGGTGGTCGCCGGAGTGGCGTTGAAGGACGCCGAACGCGTCGCCGAGACGATCCGGTCCACCGGCGGGTCGGCGACCGCGGTCGCCGGTGACCTCGTCGAGACACGTTGCGCGGCCGACTTCGTCGATGCCGCAGTCACGGCGTACGGCGGCCTGGACATCGTGGTCAACAGCGCCGGCGTACAGCGTTACGGCACCGTCGTCGACACCGACGACGCCACCTGGGACGAGGTGTTCGCCGTCAACGTCGGGGGCATGTTCCGGGTCTGCCGGGCGGCCGTTCCGGTCCTAGCGGCCCGCGGCGGAGGGTCGATCGTCAACGTGTCGTCGGTGCAGGCCGTGGCGACCCAGACCGGCGTCGCCGCCTATTCGGCGAGCAAGGCCGCGATACTCGGCCTCACCCGGGCGATGGCGGTGGACCACGCCGCCGCCGGAGTGCGGGTCAACGCGGTCTGCCCCGGGTCGGTCGACACCCCGATGCTGCGGTCGTCCGCGGACCTGTTCGCCGCCGACGGCCAGAGCCCCGACGACCTCGTCGGCGACTGGGGCCGCGCCCACCCGCTCGGCCGGGTCGCCCGACCGGACGAGATCGCCGAGGTGGTGGCGTTCCTGGCCGGGCCGGCCAGCTCGTTCATGACCGGATCACACGTGGTCGTCGACGGCGGGTTGCTCGCCGCCCTGGCGGTGAGACTGCCCTGATGGTGTCACCGCCTGAGCAGGGGATCACGCTGAACGGCGACGACCTGCAGGTCATCGTGCTTGCCGACAGGGGTGCGGAGATCACCTCGATCGTCGACCGCCGTACCGGCATCGATCTGCTCTTCCGCCCGCCGTGGACGGGCGATGTCGACATCCCCGCGGACGAACCACGCAACACCCGCACCGATTGGCACGCCCACTATCGCGGTGGCTGGAATCTCCTTCTCCCCAACGCCGGTGACGAGCGCGACGTCGACGGTGTCCTATGGCCCTTTCACGGCGAGGCCAGCAGGGTGGCGTGGTCGGTCGACGCGAGCCGCGACGCGGTCGACACCGTCGCGCTGGCCACCAGCCTGATCCTCGTGCCCCTGGACCTGCGCCGCACCCTCGCGATCGACGGTCCCCGGCTGACGGTCACCACCGAGGCCACCAACGTCGGACGCGAGCCGGTCGAGGTCTACTGGCAGGAGCATCCGGCGTACGGCGCCCCGCTGATCGGCCCGGCGACCCGGATCGAGACCGGCGCGCGCACCTTCCTCGCCGACCAGGCGGCTCCCGGTGACCACCTGACGCCGGGCTCCGCGCACCCGTGGCCGACGGTCCGCACCCGGTCCGGGGATGCGCTCGACCTGCGCGGGCTTCCCGTGGCGGGGCAGTCTCGTGCGACGCTCGGCACCCTCACCGACTTCGATCGGCCGTACGCGACGATCGTCAACCCCGACGTCGATCTCGGCGTGTCCTGCGAGTGGGATCCCGGCGTGCACCCGCACGCGTGGTTCTGGCAGGAACTCGCAGCGAGCGATGCGTTTCCCTGGTATCGGCGGGCCTACGTGATGGCCATCGAACCGTCGACGACGATCCCCGGCAGCGGGACCGTCGACGGCCACGACCGTGGCGTCGGACTCATCCTGGCGCCTGGTGAGACCCGCACTTCCACCGTCACGCTGACCACCTTCCCGTCTACAGTGGACAGACCATGCGTGTAGTCGCAGGTCAAGTGCCCGCCCTGACCGACGAGTTCTGTATCTTCGCGGCGCAACTGGGACTGGCCGGCGTCCAGGTCAACACGCCCAGCCTGCCGGGCCGGCACCGTTGGGAGGTCGCTGATCTCGTCGCGCTGCGCACCCAGGCCGAGCGCTTCGGCCTCGCGCTGGAGGCGATCGAGAACATCCCGACGTTCTTCTACGACGACGTGATGCTCGACGGCGACCGACGCGACGAACAGATCGCGTCGGTGGCCCAGACGATCCGGCACCTCGCCGCCGCCGAAATACCGGTCCTGGGCTATTGCTTCATGCCCAACTCGGTCTGGCGGACCGGCGTCGGCCCGCACGGTCGCGGGGGCGCCGTGGTCACGTCGTACGACGACGCCGTCATCCACGATCCGCGCCGCCAGGACGAGATCTGGGTCGCCCGGCGCGACGAGCACCTGGAGAACGTATGGGTGCCCGGTCCGTGGAACGGCCTCCCGCAGGCGACGTCGGCGCAGATGTGGGACCGGCACTCCCGGTTCATGGAGGCGCTCATCCCGGTGGCCGAGTCCGAAGGCGTGCGGCTCGCGCTGCATCCCGACGACCCGCCGGTCGACGCGCTCGGCGGGATCGGCCGCATCTTCACGTCCGTCGACGCACTCGAGCGGGCTGCCGATCAGTTCACCAGCCCGGCGTGGGGATTCGATCTGTGCCTGGGCACCGTGTCGGAGATGGGCGGGGAGGACGCCGTACTCCGGTCGATCCGCGCACTCGGCAAACGCTCGAAGATCTTCTACGTGCACCTGCGCGACGTCATCGGCACCGTCCCGAAATTCAGCGAATGCTTCCTCGGTGAGGGCAACTACGACCCGCTGCGCGTCGTCGGCGAACTGCAGCGGGTCGGCTTCGACGGCTTCCTGATGGACGACCACGTGCCGCAGACCGTCGGCGACAGCGACTGGATGCACCGGGGCCGGGCCCACGCCATCGGCTACATCCAGGCGCTCCTGCACGCCGCCACCCCATCCCCGTGATCAAGAGGGGATTCCGGCACGAAACGCCGTACGAATCCCCTCTTGATCATGGGATGGGGAGGACACGCCGCCCGCACGTCGGCGTATAGGCAACCTCGCAGATCGTCCGATAACATCCGCCACCATCCCCCGACCGACGGGGGCGGAAGCGACCCCCGCGGCAGCCACCGGCGCCCCGGGGAGTGAACAGGGGACGCGAATGAACGGTGTGCTCGCTCGTTACGGCCGTGGTGTGCTCACCGCAGTCTCGGCCCTTGGCCTCGCGGCGGCCGCCGTCGCGGTCGCCCCGTCAGCCGCGGGCGGTCAGGCGGCGACCGGTGCCGCCCATGTGGCCGGCGCCCCCGTGGCCCACGGCAAGGTGGCCCGCAAGACCCCGGCAATCGGAGCGCATCCGCACTACCGGGTCGCAGGACGGGTCACCGATTCGGCGGATCCGGTGTTCAGCTGCCAGAAGCCCGCCCCCGGCGACCTGCAGTGCTACGGACCGAAGCAGATCCGAGCCGCATACGGCGTGGACAAGCTGGCCGGCCACGGGCTGACCGGTCGCGGCCGGACGATCGTGGTCGTCGACGCCTTCTCCAGCCCGACGCTGCGCAGTGACGTGGCGGCCTTCGACAAACTCTTCAACCTGCCCGATCCGGTCCTCAGGGTCGTCGCGCCCGACGGAAAGACCCCGTTCGACCCCAAGGACGACAACCAGGTCGGCTGGGCCGGCGAGATCACCCTGGACGTCGAGTGGTCCCACGCCATTGCCCCCAAGGCCAAGATCGTGCTGGTTCTGGCCAAGACCAATGACGACGCCGACATCCTCTCGGCCACCAGGTTCGCGGTCGACCACAACCTCGGTGACGTGATCTCGCAGAGCTTCGGCGAGGCCGAGCAGTGCATGGACCCGACCTTGCTGGCGGCGCAGCACAAGCTGTTCGCCAAGGCCGTCGCCAAGCGCATGACGTTGCTGGCCTCGTCCGGGGACGACGGAGCGGCGCAGCCGACCTGCGACAACACGTCGTTCTTCAAGGCCGCCAGCACCCCGGCGTCCGACCCGAACGTGACCGGGGTGGGCGGCACCATGCTCTCCGCCAACGGCCTCACCGGCGCCTACAAAAGCGAACAGGTGTGGAACGAGCCGACTTTCGAGTCCGGCGGGGGCGGCGGCCTCTCCGTCGTGTACCGAGCGCCGGGCTATCAGCGGGCGCAGCACCTGCGCACCCGCGGCGTGCCCGACGTCTCCTACAACGCCGCGATCGACGGCGGCGTCCTGGTCGTATGGGGCGACGGCTCACTCGACCCCGCGGATCAGGCCGTGTACATCTTCGGGGGTACGTCGAGCGGCTCGCCGCAGTGGGCCGGGCTCGTCGCCCTCAGCGCCCAGCTTCGGCACCACCGGCTCGGCGAGATCAACCGGGCCCTCTACGCACTGGCCCTGGCGCCGCGGATCTACAACACGCAATTCCACGACATCACCGTCGGGAACAACACCTTCCACGGACCCGTCACGGTGCCCGGGTTCCCGGCGCGAAAGGGATGGGACGCGGCATCCGGCCTGGGTAGCCCGAAGGCCAACGCAATCGTCCCGGCACTGGCGCTGATCGGGTAGTCCGGCCTCCCGACTGTGCCCTTGCTCCGCTCAGCGAAGCGAGGGCACAGTCGGTGAGGAAGGAGT